>NZ_JBFAKW010000093.1:0-37372 GCF_040655955.1 Streptomyces sp. NPDC050263
GTACGTCCAGTACGAGGACTTCCGGCCGGCACACCGAGAGCACGCACCGGACGCCGCTCCTTGACGGGCAAACGTTGCCTGCCGCGGCACTAGCTTTCGGGAGCGCGGCGGCGCAACAGGGAAAGCGTGACGAATGCGCCCCTGTGCCCGCACCTCCTGGCATCCGACGCCGTACCGGTTCTGCGCAACTGTGGTCTGGTCGGCGATGTCGCTCGTGTACTGGCTCGACCCGCTGAGCCGCGCCGCGGTGGCCGACCCGGTCGGCCTCCTGGTGCTGCTGACCGGGATCGGCCGCTTCACGCGCGTGTTGACGGACCGCCGGTGGGCGCCGGTCCTGGGCGCTCTGTCCGCCGTGGCGCTGCTCTGGGCCGGCGACCTCGGTCAGCGGCCGGCGTTCGCCGTCGGACTGACCTTCTGGGCGTGGGCGTCGACGGGCACGCACGCGGGGGCGGTCCGCCGTACGGTCCGCCATGTCGGCCCGAGCGGGCTCGCGAGCTCCTGGGGGTACGGGTGGCTCGGCGCGCTGTACGGGCTGATCCTGCTCGTGGACCCGGTGACGTTCGGTGTGGCGGCGTGCTGGGCGGTGGCGTTCGTCGCCGTGTGGGAGCGCGACCGGCGGGCCGCCGTGCTGGGCCGGTGGGCGCTGACGGCGGCGGTGCCGCTGGCGGTCCTGTATCTGCGGCCGCACCTGGCCGGCCGCGCGCTGGGCGTGCCCGGATACTTCTGGCCGGTGCTGCTGGTGCTGGTCGGACCGCCCGCGCTGTGGCTGCGGGCCCGACGGACGAGACGAGCGGCGGCCGCGCGACCGGCTCCCGCCGAGAGTCACTCGATGCGGTGAGGATCGCGCACCGGGGACCGGGGACCGAGGACCGAGGACCGAGGACCGGCAGGTCACTCGGTCCCCGGGGAACCGCTCAAGGGAAGTCTGCGCGCTGACGCCTACTCGATGACGACTACTCGACGACGAGGTCGACCTCGATGTTGCCGCGGGTGGCGTTGGAGTAGGGGCAGACCTGGTGGGCCTGCTCGACGAGCTTGCGGCCGGTCGCCTCGTCCACCGCGTCGGGCAGCTCCACGCGCAGGGTCACCTTCAGGGCGAAGCCCTCGCCCTGCTTGCCGATGCCGACCTCGGCGGTCACGGCGGCGTCGCTGACGTCGACCTTCGCGGCGCGGCCGACGAGGCCGAGGGCGCTGCCGAAACAGGCGGCGTAACCGGCGGCGAACAGCTGCTCGGGGTTGGTGCCCTCGCCGTTGCCGCCCATCTCCACCGGGAAGCCCAGCGCGAGGTCGATCTTGCCGTCGGAGGAGACGGCGCGTCCCTCGCGGCCGTGGGTGGCGGTGGCGACAGCGGTGTAGAGCGCGTCCATGGAAAACCATCCCTCTCAGGTCGTTCCGGCGGCCGTCCGGCCGCCTCACGGGGATAAGTAGAGCACACAACTTAATTGGGCACAACCAAATGGCGCGTAAGGGCTACCCTGGAGTCATGACCGCCCCGCTGCCCTCCGTCGGCCAGGAGAACGCCACCGAGAACTGGCTCCGCCTGGACCGCCAGATCTGCTTCTCCCTGCACGCCGCGTCGCGCGCCTTCAACGGCGTCTACCGCGTGATCCTCAAGGACCTCGGGCTCACCTACCCGCAGTACCTGGTGATGCTGGTCCTCTGGGAGGAGGGCCCACTGCCCGTCAAGAGCCTGGGCGAACACCTGCGCCTGGACTCCGGCACTCTCTCGCCGCTGCTCAAGCGCCTGGAGGCGGCCGGCCTGGTCCGCCGCGAGCGCAGCGCCCGCGACGAACGCTCGGTGGAGGTACGGCTGACCGAGGAGGGCGCGGCGATGCGCGATCGGGCCCTGGAGGTGCCGCGCCGGATCGTCGGCGCCACCGGCTTCGAACTCGGCGAGATCGGCGCCCTGCGCGACCGCCTGGACCAGCTCACCGCGGCACTCGACACGGCGGTGACGGAGGAGATGCCGGGGAACCGGTAGAAAGCGGACGGCACCAAAAGGAACCATCACGCCCCATGCCCAGCAATGGAGTGCTAAGACACACCATTACGGATAGGCTACGAGGGGGCGGTCTCGAAATGACCTGGTTGATCACGGGCGGCGCCGGCTACATCGGGGCGCACGTCGTACGGGCGATGACCGAGGCGGGCGAGCGGGCGGTGGTCTACGACGACCTGTCCACGGGCATCGCCGAGCGCGTGCCGGGCGACGTGCCGCTGGTGGCGGGCTCGACACTGGACGGGGAACGGGTCGCGCGCACCCTGGCCGAGCACTCCGTCACCGGTGTCGTGCACCTCGCGGCGAAGAAGCAGGTCGGGGAGTCCCTGGAGCGGCCCCTGCACTACTACCGGGAGAACGTGGAGGGCCTCAGAGTCCTCCTGGACGCGGTGACCGCCGCCGGGGTGCCGTCCTTCGTGTTCTCCTCCTCGGCGGCGGTGTACGGCATGCCGGACGTGGACCTGGTCACCGAGGACACCCCGTGCGTCCCGATGTCGCCGTACGGCGAGACGAAGCTGGCCGGCGAGTGGCTGGTGCGGGCGACGGGCCGGGCCGCGGGCCTGTCCACCGCCGCGCTGCGCTACTTCAACGTGGCCGGGGCGGCCCGCCCGGACCTCGCGGACGCGGGCGTGTTCAACCTCATCCCGATGATCTTCGAGAGACTCACCGAGAACGCGCCCCCGCGCATCTTCGGCGACGACTATCCGACCGCCGACGGCACCTGCGTCCGGGACTACATCCACGTCGTCGACCTGGCGCAGGCCCATGTCGCCACGGCCCGCGCGCTGCGGGCCGACCCCGGTCGTGAGCTGATCCTCAACATCGGGCGCGGGCAGGGCGTCTCGGTACGGGAGATGATCGACCTCGTCAACGCGGTCACCGGCCACGACCGACCGCCGACGGTCACCCCGCGCCGCCCCGGCGACCCCGCCCGCGTCGTCGCCGCCGCCGACCGCATCACCGACGAACTGGGCTGGAAGGCCGCACACGACGTCCAGGACATGATCACCTCGGCCTGGCAGGGATGGCTACGCCGGCACCCGCGGACAACACGGACGTAGAGAGCCCCGACCGGCCTCGTAGGCTACCCGCATGATCAACTCCCCGGCGCCCGCAGACCGCCCCGGCCCACGCCCTCTCGACCGTGCCATCGGCTGTGTCGTCGGCTCCGCCGTCGGGGACGCGCTGGGGGCGCCCTTCGAGTTCGGCCCGGAGGGCGTGTTCTCCGAGCGCTTCCCGACTGCCGGGAACGGGGGCGAGATGTGTGGGGGCGGCGGCTGGGACCCGGGCGAGGCGACCGACGACACGCAGATGGCCGTCCTCGTCGGGGAGTCCCTGCTGGAGTGCGGCGGGCTGGAGCCGGCGGACGTCTTCGGGCGGTTCCGGCGCTGGGCCGCCGCCGACCCCAAGGACATCGGACTGCAGACCGAGGCGGTCCTGAGCAGCGGCGACCCGTGGGACACGGCCTCGGCCCTGCACTTCCGGACAAGCCAACGCGGGGCGGGCAACGGCTCGATGATGCGGGCCGCGACCTCGGCCGTGTACTTCGCGCCCCAGGGCCGTGCGGCGACCATGGACGCGGCCCGCAGGCTCGCCGCGCTCACCCACGGGGACCGCGCGGCCTGGGAGGGCACCGCCGTCCTCCACGAGTTGGTGCGGATCGCCCTCATGGGAGCAGACCCGCTGCCCGCGCTCCCGGAGATCCTCGCCGAGGTCCACCCCGACCACCGGGAGCGCTACGCGGTCGTCCTGGCCCCGGACTGGCATCCCGACCTCGCCACAGAGTTCAACGGGGCGGTGTGGCCCTGTCTCGGTTCCGCGGTCTGGGCGCTGCGCACGAGCTCCGGCTTCGAGGACGCCGTCCGGGCCGCCGTCGATCTCGGCGGCGACACCGACACCGTCGCGGCGGTGACGGGCGCGCTCGCCGGGGCCGTCCACGGGATCGACGACGTTGCGCGGCGGTGGACGGCCGCGCTGCACGTGCCGTTGCCCGGGTCCGGCGGGCGGGTGCTGCGGCTGCCCGAACTCACCGCGCTGGCCCGGCGGCTGGCCGAGGCGGGTCAGGTGTTGTTGAGGTAGGCCAGTACGGCCAGCACCCGCCGGTGGCCGGTGTCGCTCGCCGGGAGGCCCAGCTTCAGGAACACGTTGCCGATGTGCTTGCTGACGGACCGTTCGGTGATGACGAGGGTCTCGGCGATGGTCGTGTTGTCGCGGCCCTGCGCCATCAGCTTCAGCACCTCCCGCTCGCGCGGGGTGAGCGAGTCCAGCGGCGAGTCACGGCGGCGCGTCATCAGCTCGGTGACGACCTCGGGGTCGAGCGCCGTGCCGCCGGAGGCGACCCGCTCCAGCGCGTCGAGGAACTCGTCCACCCGGCCCACGCGGTCCTTCAGCAGATAGCCGACCCCGCTCGCGCCCCCGCCGAGCAGCTCGGCGGCGTAGGACTCCTCGACGTACTGGGACAGCACCAGCACCGGCAGCCCGGGGATCTTCTCGCGGGCCTCCAGCGCGGCCCGCAGCCCCTCGTCGCGGAAGCCCGGCGGCATCCGCACGTCGAGTACCGCCACGTCGGGCCGGTGTTCGAGGAGCGCCGGCAGGACCTCGGGGCCGGAGCCGGCGACGGCTGCCACCTCGTGCCCGGCCGACGTCAGCAACAGGACCAGGCCCTCCCTCAGCAGGGCGTTGTCCTCGGCCAGGACGACTCTCATACCGACTCGGCTCCCCTCACAGCGCCTTGATCGCCTCTGCGGTCGCCCGGGCCAGCGCGCCCAGGTACCCCTTGGGCAGCTTCGGGCTGCGGATCACCACCGAACGCCAGTAAAGCGGACCGGAGATCAGATCGAGCGCCAGCTCCTGATTCAGCCCCTCGCCGATCTCGCCGCGCTCGGCCGCCGCCGCCACGATCTTCAGGGCGACGCTCTCCTGCCCCTCCTTCAGCGCCTTCTGGAGGGCCTCGGCGATCTCGGGGTTGCGGGCCGCCTCGGCCTGGAGGTCCGGGATGATCTGCGAGGCGATCGGGTGCCGCAGCGCCCGCGAGGTCACCTCGTAGAGCATCCGCAGGTCGCCCTCCAGGCTGCCCGTCTCCGGCGCGGGCAGCCCCTGCACGGCGATCACCGAGACGATGTCGAGGACCAGGTGCAGCTTGGAGCGCCAGCGCCGGTACACCGCGGTCTTGCCCACGCCGGCCCGGCGGGCGATGCCCTCGATGGACATCCGGGCGTAGCCGACGGTCGCGAGCTCCTCGAACACGGCGGCCCGGATGGCCTCCGTCACATCCTCGCGGAGCACGGCCGCGCCCGCGGGCGCCCGGCGCGGGCGCACCTGGGGTCCATCGGCGTTCGTCGCGTTCGTCGTCATGCGGACCAGCATAGGGCGTTACGACGAGACGGTTGCGTTCCGGCGTCAACTCGGCCTACTCTCACGTTGCGACGATACGGTCCCGTTCCGACGTAAGAAAACGTAAAGAAAAGCGTAAGGAAAACGCCGGGAGCACGGATGCCGGACGCCCGCACCCCCTCCCCCCGAGTGAAAGCAGCGGATGTGAGTCAGGCCCTCCACACACCGCCCCGGACAGCGGCCGCCGTGCCCGAAGGCGACCTCGCGGCCCTCGCCGCCCGTCACGGTCTCACCGTCAGCGGTGCCCGCCCGTCCCTGCCGGAGTACATCCGCCAGCTCTGGGCGCGCCGCCACTTCATCTCCGCCTTCGCCACCGCCAGGCTCACCACGACGTACAGCCAGGCGAAGCTGGGCCAGATCTGGCAGGTGATGACCCCCCTGCTGAACGCGGCGGTCTACTACTTCATCTTCGGCGTCCTGCTGGACACCAAGAAGGGCGTGGCGGACTTCATCCCGTTCCTGGTCACGGGCGTGTTCGTGTGGACCTTCACGTCGACCTCGATCATGACGGGCACCCGGGCCATCTCCGGCAACATCGGCCTGGTCCGGGCCCTGCACTTCCCGCGGGCCGCGCTGCCGATCTCGTTCTGTCTGCAGCAGTTGCAGCAGCTGCTGTTCTCGATGGCCGCCCTGGTGTTCATCCTGCTCGCCGTCGGCGTGCCGCCGGCCCTCTCCTGGATCCTCGTGGTCCCGGCGCTGACGTTGCAGTTCGTCTTCAACGCCGGCATCTCGATGATCATGGCCCGGCTGGGCGCCAAGACCCCGGACATCGCCCAGCTCATGCCGTTCCTCCTGCGCACCTGGATGTACATCTCGGGCGTGATGTTCAGCATCGACAAGCTGGTCGCCGACCACGCCGGGATGCCGTCCTGGATCGCCACCCTGCTGAAGGCCAACCCTGCGGCCGTCTACATCGACCTGATGCGCTTCGCCATGATCGACACGTTCCACGCGAGCCAGCTGCCGCCCCACGTGTGGCTGGTCGCGGCCGGCTGGGCGGCGCTCTCCGGCGTCGGCGGGTTCATCTACTTCTGGAAGGCTGAGGAGACGTACGGCCGTGGCTGACAACGCAAACCGCACCGCACCGCAGGACATCCCCGATGTCGTCGACAGCAGCGGCGAGCGGATCCCCACCGTCATCGCCGACAGCGTCGACATCATCTACCGCATCAACGGCACCGTCGGCGGCAAGGGCAGCGCGACCGCCGCCCTCAACCGGATCGTGCGCCGCAAGCAGGCCGACAAGGCGGCCGGCGTGCGCACCGTGCACGCCGTGAAGAAGGTCTCCTTCGTCGCCTACAAGGGCGAGGCGATCGGCCTGATCGGCACCAACGGCTCCGGCAAGTCGACGCTGCTCAAGGCGATCGCCGGACTGCAGCCGGTGGAGCGCGGCAAGATCTACACCGAGGGACAGCCCTCCCTCCTCGGCGTCAACGCGGCCCTGATGGGCGACCTCACGGGCGAGCGCAACGTCTACCTCGGCGGCCTGGCGATGGGCATGACCCGGGAGCAGATCAAGGAGCGCTACCAGGAGATCGTCGACTTCTCCGGCATCAACGAGAAGGGCGACTTCATCTCCCTGCCGATGCGCACGTATTCCTCCGGCATGGGCGCCCGGCTGCGTTTCTCCATCGCCGCCGCCAAGGACCACGACGTCCTGCTCATCGACGAGGCCCTGGCCACCGGCGACGCCAAGTTCCGCAACCGCTCCGCGGAGCGCATCCAGGAGATGCGGGAACACGCGGGCACGGTGTTCCTCGTCAGCCACAGCAACAGCACGATCACCGAGACCTGCGAACGGGCTCTGTGGCTGGAGCGCGGCGAACTCCAGATGGACGGGCCGGCGGAAGAGGTCGTCGCCGCGTACGAGGCCTTCACCAGCGACCCCAAGGCCAAGAAGCCCGCGGCCGCGGCCAAGTAGCCCGGCTCGACCCGCACGCGAGAAGGGCGCCCCCGACGGGATCGGGGGGCGCCCTTCTCGCGTGTCAGCGGTCCGCTCCCGGCCGCCCACGCGTGGCGGCACAGGAGCGACTGGCTACGAGTGCGTCCGCAGCAGCGTGCGCATCGTCCGCATGGCCACCGACAGGTTGGCCAGGTCGAACGTCTCCGAGCTCTGGATCTCGTCCAGCGTGGACCGCGCGCGGCCCAGGATCGCCGCGTTCTTCTCCTCCCACGCCTTGAAGCGCTGCTCGGGCGTCGAGCTGCCGTTGCCGACGGCCAGGACGTCCGCGGCCACCGCCGCGTGCGCCGCGTACAGGTCCTCGCGGATGGAGGCGCGGGCCATGGACTGCCAGCGGTCCGCCCGCGGCAGCTCGATGATGCGGTCCATCAGCTGGGTGATGTGCAGCCGGTCGGCGAGGTCGTAGTAGACCTCGGCGACCTCCAGCGGGTCGCGGCCCATGCGGTCGGCCACCGAGACGATGTCCAGCGCCGGGAACGCCGAGGAGAACCCGGCCACCCGGGTGGCCAGCTCGTCCGGGACCCCGGCGGCGGTCAGCTCGTCGTAGATCCGCTGCCACCACTCCAGGTCCGCGCCGCGCAGCAGCTTCGTCAGCTGCGACCACACCTGCTCGACGCGCTCGGCGAAGAAGTCGACCGTCTCCGCGAGCTGCAACGGCTGCGGCCGGTTGTTCAGCAGCCAGCGCGTGCCGCGCTCGACGAGCCGCCGCGAGTGCAGCCGGATCCGGGTCTGGACGGCGGCCTCGACCCGGTTGTCGAGACCTTCCACCCCGTCCCACACCGGGGCCGAGCGGAAGATCGCCCGGGCCGCGGTCTGGGCCCGCACGATCTCCTCCAGCGAGGCGCCGGTCTCCTCGCGCAGCCGGTGCAGATACGTCGTGCCGCCCGTGTTGACCGTGTCGTTGACCAGCACGGTCGTGGTGATCTCACGGCGCAGCGGGTGGCTGTCGATGCCCTCGGGGAACCGCTCGCGCAGCGCCGTCGGGAAGTACGCGTGCAGCAGGCCGCGCAGGTAGTCGTCGTCGGGCAGCGAGGTGGCCAGCAGCTCGTCCGACACCGTGATCTTCGTGTAGGCGAGCAGGACGGCCGTCTCCGGGCTGGTCAGGCCCTGGCCGGAGCCGAGGCGCTCACGGATCTGCCGGTCGGTGGGCAGGAACTCCAGCGCCCGGTCCAGGTGGCCCGCCCGCACCAGGTGGCGCATGAAGCGCTGCTGGGCGTGGAGCATGTCCTTGGACTGGGCGAGGGCGTTGGCGATCGCCGTGTTCTGCGCGTAGTTGTTGCGCAGGACGAGCGCGCCGACCTCGTCGGTCATCTCCGCGAGCAGCTTGTTGCGCTGCTTGACGGTCATGTCGCCCTCGGCGACCAGCCCGTTGAGCAGGATCTTGATGTTCACCTCGTGGTCGGAGGTGTCCACGCCCGCGCTGTTGTCGATGGCGTCCGAGTTGATCCCGCCGCCGCGCAGCGCGAACTCGATCCGGCCGAGCTGGGTCAGGCCCAGGTTGCCGCCCTCGCCGACGACCTTGACGCGCAGGTCGGCGCCGTCCACCCGGATCGGGTCGTTGGCCTTGTCGCCGACGTCGGCGTTCGACTCCGTGCCGGACTTGACGTACGTGCCGATGCCGCCGTTCCACAGCAGGTCCACCGGCGCCCGCAGGATCGCCTTCATCAGGTCGGCCGGGGTCAGCTTGGCGACGCCCGCCTCGATGCCGAGCGCCTCCCGGATGTGCCCGCCCACCGGGATCGACTTCGCCGTGCGCGGGAAGACCCCGCCGCCCGCCGACAGCAGGGCGGTGTCGTAGTCGGCCCAGCTGGAGCGGGGCAGCTCGAACAGCCGGCGGCGCTCGGCGTAGGAGGTCGCGGCGTCCGGGGTCGGGTCGAGGAAGATGTGCCGGTGGTCGAAGGCGGCGACCAGGCGGATGTGCTCGGAGAGCAGCATGCCGTTGCCGAACACGTCACCGGACATGTCGCCGATGCCGACGACCGTGAAGTCCTCGGCCTGCGTGTTCACGCCCAGCTCCTGGAAGTGCCGCTTCACGGACTCCCAGGCGCCGCGGGCGGTGATGCCCATGCCCTTGTGGTCGTAGCCGGCCGAGCCGCCGGAGGCGAAGGCGTCCCCGAGCCAGAAGTTGTACGACTCGGCGACCTGGTTGGCGATGTCGGAGAACGTCGCCGTGCCCTTGTCGGCCGCGACCACCAGGTAGGTGTCGTCCTCGTCGTGCCGCACCACGTCGGCCGGCGGCACGACCTCCCCGCCGACCATGTTGTCGGTGATGTCGAGCAGCGCCGAGATGAACGTCTTGTAGCTGGCGATGCCCTCGGCCAGCCACGCGTCACGGTCCACGGCCGGGTCGGGCAGCTGCTTGGCGACGAAGCCGCCCTTGGCGCCGACCGGCACGATGACGGTGTTCTTCACCATCTGCGCCTTGACCAGTCCGAGGACCTCGGTGCGGAAGTCCTCCCGCCGGTCCGACCAGCGCAAGCCCCCGCGCGCGACCTTCCCGAACCGCAGGTGCACGCCCTCCACCTGCGGCGAGTACACCCAGATCTCGAACGCGGGCCGGGGCGCCGGCAGGTCCGGGATGGCCTGCGGGTCGAACTTCATGGACACGTAGTCGTGCGGCAGGCCGCCCGCGCGCTCCTGGAAGAAGTTCGTGCGCAGCGTCGCCTTGATGACCGTCAGGAACGACCGCAGGATCCGGTCCTCGTCGAGCGAGGCCACCTGGTCGAGCGCGGCTTCGAGTTCCTCCAGCAGGGCGTCGACGATCTCGTGCCCGGCGCGCTGCCGGTCGGGCGACATCCGCGCCTCGAACAGCGACACGAGCAGCCGCGTCGTGTGCACGTTCGTCCGGAGGGTGTCCTCCATGTAGTCCTGGCTGAAGGTGGACCCGGCCTGCCGCAGGTACTTGGCGTACGCGCGCAGCACCGTCGCCTGCCGCCAGTTCAGCCCGGCGCCCAGCACCAGCGCGTTGAACCCGTCGTTCTCCGCCTTGCCGGTCCAGGTCGCGGAGAACGCCTCCTGGAACCGCTCGCGCCCGTCGTCGCCGAGGAAGTCACCGCCGGGACCGGCCAGCGACTTGGGGATGCGCAGACCGAAGTCGTAGATCCAGGAGTTGCTGCGGTCCGCGCAGCGCAGCTCGTACGGCCGCTCGTCGATGACCTCGACGCCGAGCCGGCTGAGCACCGGCAGCACCGCCGACAGGGAGATCGCGTCGCCCTTGCGGTAGATCTTGAAGCGGCGCTCGTCGGGCGCGGCGCCCACCGGCTCGTACAGGCTGAGCGAGAAGTTCTGCTCCCCGGTCAGCCGCTCCAGATGGACCAGGTCGGCGACCGCCGCGCGCGGAGTGTGGTCGGCCTTGTAGCCCTCGGGGAAGGCGTTGTGGTAGCGCCGCAGCAGCTCGGCGGCCCGCTCCTCGCCGCACTCGGCGTTCATCGCCTCGGCGAACGCGTCGGCCCAGGACCGGGCGGCCTCGACGAGCCTCGCCTCGATGCGGTCCTTGTCGGCGTCGGACAGCTCGGGCAGCTCGGTGCCCTGCGGGACCCGGACGACGAAGTGCAGCCGGGACAGGATCGACTCGGTGTTCCAGGCGCTGAAGTCGACGCTGGTCCCGCCCAGCTCCTCCTTCAGGATGTCGATGATCCGCAGCCGCACCCCGGTCGTGTACCGGTCGCGGGGCAGATAGACGAGCGCGGAGTAGTAGCGCCCGTACTCGTCCTGCCGCAGGTAGAGCCGCAGCCGCCGCCGCTCCTGCAGGTACAGCACGGAGGTGACGATGGCCCGCAGCTCGTCCACCGGAGTCTGGAACAGCTCGTCGCGCGGGTAGGTCTCCATGATCTGGAGCAGGTCGCGCCCGTCGTGGCTGTTGGGGGAGAAGCCGGCGCCCTTCAGCACGGCCTCGACCTTGCGCCGCACGACCGGCACCCGCACCACGGACTCGGTGTAGGCGGCGGAGGAGAACAGCCCGAGGAACCGCCGCTCCCCGACCACGTTCCCGTCGGCGTCGAACTTCTTCACACCCACGTAGTCGAGGTACGACGGCCGGTGCACGGTGGCCCGGCTGTTGGCCTTGGTCAGCACCAGCAGCTTGTGCTCACGCGCCTTGGCCCGCGCGTCGGCCGGGAGCCGCTCGAAGGACGGGCTGACGGGGTGGCCGTCCCCCTCGGAGTGGTGCGGGTCGGACCGCAGGATGCCGAGCCCGGTCCCGGGGACGGCGGCTAGGCAGTCGTCGCCCCGCAGCTCGTACTCGCGGTAGCCGAGGAAGGTGAAGTGGTCGGCGGCCAGCCAGCGCAGCAACTCACCGGCCTCGTCGATGTCGGGCCGCGCCAGATCGCCGGGCGCGGGCTCCTCCTGGAGGTGATCGGCGACCCGCAGCGCGGTGTCCCGCATCTTCTCCCAGTCCTCGACGGCCTCCCGGACGTCGGAGAGCACCCGCAGCAGATCGTTGGTGATCTGCTTGAGGTCGGCGCGGTCGGTCTCCCGGTCGATCTCGACATGGATCCACGACTCGACATGCCCGTCATGCGGAAGCTCCGCGTTGGCAGGCGGAACGCTGAGCACCTCGACGAGCTTGCCGGCCACATCGCGCCGCACGACGACCTGCGGATGGATGACGAGGTGGATCCCCCGCCCCTGCCGGGTCAGCTCGTTGGTGACGGAGTCGACGAGGAACGGCATGTCGTCGGTGACGACCTCGACGACGGAATGGCTGCAGGTCCATCCGTTCTCTTCCACGGTCGGCGTGTGAACCCGCACATTGGCGGTGCCCTGCGGCCGGTTCTCGGCCAGCCGATAGTGCGAGAGCGCCGCTCCGAAGACGTCGACCGGATCGCGGTCGCTCAGGTCCTCCTGGGCGGTGTGCAGGTAGTAGCGCTGGAGGAACGCGAGGAGGGCGTCGTCGTCCGGAGCGCCCGGGGTGCCCGAGGTACCTGGAGTGCCTGGCGTGCCCTCGCTCGTCGTCCCAGTCGGTAGGTGCCCCCCGACCGGACTGTTCTCAGCGACCCGGGCCGCCCTCTCGAGCAGCTCGGCCTTGGCTTCGTCCAGCTTGGTCTGCATTGTCCTCTGACTCCTGTCGCGCGCCGTTGCGTGACGTAGAAGGAAGTACGGTCTCTTCCCCTGCGGCTCGACGCCACGGCCCGGGGTCTCCGGTCTGCTCCGACGCTATGCCGCAAGGTGAGATGAGCGGGGGCTTATCAGCCATTCTCGACACCACCAGGAGGTGTGACGCTGCTCTCCGCGTCGCTCTCTTCCCGGGTAGGTACGGCGTCCCGGGGCCCCTTGCGCCCCGGCCCCGCCCGCGCCGACCAGCGTCCGCCGCCCGGCCGCGGAGACGGTCCGCAAGCACCGGGCGCAGGGCAGAGGCGACAACGCCCCCGCGAGATATCGCGCTGATCACGCCACCAAGGCTATCTCCCCGTACGGCCCCGCCGTCATGAGCCGTATGTGTACAAAACATGGCCACAAAGTTTGACGTTCTGCACAGGGACGGGGCGGGTGGGACGCGGGGGAGGGAGCCCTCCGGGGTACGGGGCGGAGCCCCTGGCGGGGTTGGAGGGGCGGCCCCCCTGGGGTGGGACGGCACGGGCGGAGCCCCTGGGGTGGGACGGCACGGGCGGAGCCCCTGGGGTGGGACGGCACGGGCGGCACGGGCGGCAGGGGCGTCCAGGGACGGCACGGGCCGCAGGGCCGCAGAGGCCGCAGAGGCCGCAGAGGCCGCAGGGGCGAGAAAAGTCGACGTCGCCCTCTCGCCGCGGGACGCTGAAAGTGCGCTCCCTCTTGGCAACCGCACCCCCAAGAGGCACGTTGCAAACGACAGCGCCCGCCCGAGAGGAGCCGCCCACCATGACCGCGAAAATCCTCATCGTCACCGGCGACGCAGCGGAGTCCCTGGAAGTCCTCTACCCCTACCAACGCCTCCGCGAGGAAGGCTACGAAGTCCACATCGCCGCCCCCACCCGCAAAAAGCTCCGGTTCGTCGTCCACGACTTCGAACCCGGCTTCGACACCTACACCGAGAAGCCCGGCTACACCTGGCCCGCCGACCTCGCCTTCTCCGAGGTCGACCCCGGCCAGTACGCCGCGATCGTCATCCCCGGCGGCCGCGCCCCCGAGTACCTCCGCAACGACCCCGAACTCCGCAAGATCCTCAAGTCGTTCTTCGACGCCGACAAGCCCGTCGCCCAGATCTGCCACGGCCCCCTGCTCACCGCGGCCGCCGACGCCCTCCGCGGCCGACGCGTCACCGCCTACCCGGCACTGGAGCTCGACATGCAGTCGGCCGGCGCGACCTTCCAGGACGCCGAGGCGGTCGTCGACGGCACCCTCGTCTCCGCCCGCGCCTGGCCCGACCACCCCGCCTGGATGCGCGAGTTCCTGACGGTGCTCCGCGCAAAGGCCCCGGCGACCTGAACCGCACGCACTCGACCCGCGCGCGCTGGACCCACGCGCGCTGGACCCGCACGCCCTGACAGGTGCGGCGCCCCAAGACGCCGCACCACCCCGAGCCCACGCAAAAGCCGACGCAGTCCTACGCCGCGGCCAACCGCCCCGCGACCTCGACCGCCTCCCCCAGCGTGTCCACCACCGGCACCCCCACCCCCTCCAGGCTGGCCCGACTGTGCGACCCGCCGGTGTACAACACGGCCCGCGCCCCCACATGCAACGCGGCGACCGCGTCGTCCGCGGCATCCCCGATCACCACCGTGCGCTCCGGCTCGACCTCGTTCAGCGCCTGGAGGTGCCGCACCATGTGCTCGGCCTTGCTGCCCCCGGAGGGCCCGGTCCGCCCGTCGACCCGTATGAAGTGCGGCTCGATCCCGAACCCGCGGACCAGCGGCACGAGCTCGTCGTGCACGTACATGCTCAGCAGGGACTGGCTGTGCCCCGCCAGCCGCCACTCCGTGAGCAGCTCCACCGCGCCCTCGGTGAGCCCGCACCGCACCCGGTGCTCGGCGTAGTACCGGTGGAAGATCTCGTCCATGACCTCCCACTCGGCGTCCGTCGGCAGCCGCCCCATCAGCCGCTCGTAGAACTTCGGCACCGGCACGCAGTACAGCGCCCGGTACCGCTCCAGCGTGAGCGGCTCCAGCCCCAGCTCGGCGAACGCCGCGTTCGTCGCCCCGATGATCGCGTCGTTGTCGTTGAGCAGCGTCCCGTTCCAGTCCCAGACGATGTGCGCCGCTTCGTGCTTCCCCATGCCTGCAAACGTACCCGCCGCCACTGACAATCAAGTGAGCGAACTCGACGCGGGCTCAGCGCGATGTCGGCGCGGGCTCGACGCGGCCTCGGCGCAAGCTCAGCCCCCCGAGCCCACCAGGCCCGGAATCTCCTGCGTGGCGAACCACAGCAGCTCATGGTCGTCGGCCCCGTCCACGACGAACTGCGCGTCGTCGTCCCCGCCGTCCGCCGCCGCGAGCGCCTGCGCCGCCGCACGCACGTCCGCCTCCGCCTCCCCGGCGTCGACGTGCACCGCGGCCGCCTTGGCCAGCGTCACGGCGCCGCTCACGCGCACCTCGCCCAGCGCCGCCGGATCCAGCCCGCGGTCGGGGTCCACGACGGCCGCGCGGTCAGGTACGTCCACGGCGACCACGACCCGCCGCCGAGGGGCGTCCGGGTCCGCCGCCAGCAGCCGCAGCGAGGCGAGCGCGGCCCTGCTGAGCGCCGCGTACTCCAGCTCCTCCAGGTCGTCGGAGAGGTACCACTCCCGCAACGCGGGCGTGACGGCGTACGCGACGAGCGGCCCGGACCCCGGCTCACCCGTCAGCCCACCCGTCTTGTGCGCCTCGGCGAGACCGGGGAGGGTCAGGGGGACGTAGACACGCATGGGTGGCCGCTCTCTTCGTGGTCGCAGGCTCGGACTCGGCGCCCCGGGGAGGGCGGTTCCGCGCCTCCCTGAGGGCCTTCAGGATACGTGCGGACGTCCCCTTTCGGGTCCCTGCCCGCACCCCCGCAGACGTCAACCTCGCACCCTGGAACTCACCCGGCCCACCCCTGAAGCCCCGGGCTTTCCGCACCCCGGACCACCCCTGATAGGTGAATCCTCCGGGCCCCCACCACAGGCGCACCGCTCGCTTGCCGCCATGGACGACAACCCCGTACAAGATCCGCAACGGCAAAGTTACCGACCGGTAGACGCCGAAGCCGCCCACCGAACGGGGACCCCCATGAACAAGGTCATGACGAGGACGCAGGCCCACCCCGGCACCCGCCCGCCCGGCCGCCGCGACACCCGCCGCCCCGCAGGCGCCCCGCCCCGCAACGCCGGCCACAGCACCCCGCGCACGCCCCCGAACAGCAACCGTCCACCCGGCGCACCCGGCACCACCTCCCCCACCCGCACCCGCCCCACCGACAACCGCTCCACCACCCCCCAGCCCCTCACCCGCCAAGCCGCACCCCAGCCCACCCCCGACGCCCCCACCGTCCCCGCCCAGACCATCCGCCGCCCCCTCACCCAACCCCGCCCCACCGACCTCTTCGCCGACCGCCTCCTGGCCGTCCTGACCGGCCGGCGCCCCGTCCACTTCATGCTCCGGCACACCCTCGGCCGCGCCTACGACGACCTGGCACACCTCGCCGAACGCGGCCCGCTGCGCACCGCCGCCCACGGCGCCGTCCCCGTCGTCCGCGACATCGGCTACTACGTCCCCCGCCCCGGCGCCATCGAGGCCTTCGCCCGCATCGGCGCCGGCGACCGCCTCCGCGCGATGGCCTTCCGCCTGGAACTCGGCGCGGACCACCGCTGGCGCTGCACCGCGGTCGAACTCGACGGCCCCCGCAGGCCCCACCCCCAGGACGACTGAGACAACCGCCCCCGCCGGCCACGCAAAAGGCCGGGCCACCCAAAGGTGACCCGGCCCTCGGCCTTCAAGCCGACCGCGACCGCGATGCCGCTACCTCATACGACTACTTCTTACGACGCCGCCCGGCCTTCGCCTGCTTGCGGCGCTCCGCGCGCGTGAGACCGTCGGCCTCCGAGCGCACGGGCTCGTCGTCCTCACTCTCGAAGTCGCCCTCGATCGTGCCGCCCTCGCCGTCCACCGTCGGCGCCGAGAAGTGCAGCTGACGACGCTGCGGAGCGTCCAGCCCCTTCGCACGGATCTCCGGACGCGAACCCGCCTGTGCCGGCACCACGTCCTGCTTCTCCATGTCGACCGGCTCGCGGTCCTCGACCTCGACCTCCTCGACCTGCTGCTCGACCTGGACCTCCAGGTTGAACAGATAGCCGACGGACTCCTCCTTGATGCCGTCCATCATCGCGGAGAACATGTCGAAGCCCTCGCGCTGGTACTCGACCAGCGGGTCCTTCTGCGCCATCGCGCGCAGGCCGATGCCCTCCTGGAGATAGTCCATCTCGTAGAGGTGCTCACGCCACTTGCGGTCCAGCACCGACAGCACGACCCGGCGCTCCAGCTCACGCATGATCTCGGAGCCGAGGTGCGACTCCCGCGACTCGTACTGCTCACGGATGTCGTCCTTGATGGACTCGGAGATGAACTCGGCGGTCAGACCGGCCCGGTCACCGGCCGCCTCCTCCAACTCCTCGACGGTGACCTTCACCGGGTAGAGCTGCTTGAACGCGCCCCACAACCGGTCCAGGTCCCAGTCCTCCGGGAAGCCCTCGGCGGTCTCCGCGCCGACGTACGCGTCGATCGTGTCGTCCATGAAGTGCTGGATCTGCTCCTGCAGATCCTCACCCTCCAGGACGCGGCGCCGCTCGCCGTAGATGACCTCACGCTGACGGTTGAGCACCTCGTCGTACTTCAGGACGTTCTTACGCGTCTCGAAGTTCTGCTGCTCCACCTGCGACTGCGCGGACGCGATCGCGCGCGTGACCATCTTGTTCTCGATCGGCACGTCGTCCGGCACGTTCGCCATCGACATCACGCGCTCGACCATCTGCGCCTTGAACAGCCGCATCAGGTCGTCGCCCAGCGACAGGTAGAACCGGGACTCGCCCGGGTCGCCCTGACGACCGGAACGACCACGCAGCTGGTTGTCGATACGCCGCGACTCGTGCCGCTCGGTGCCGAGGACGTAGAGCCCGCCGAGGTCCTTGACCTCCTCGAACTCCGCCTTGACGGCCTTCTCGGCCTTCTCCAGAGCGGCGGGCAGCGCAGCGGCCCACTCCTCGATGTGCTCCTCGGGGTCGAGGCCGCGCTGGCGCAGCTCCGCCTCCGCGAGGTCGTCGGGGTTGCCGCCGAGCTTGATGTCCGTACCACGACCGGCCATGTTCGTCGCGACCGTCACCGCGCCCTTGCGGCCGGCCTGGGCGACGATCGTCGCCTCACGGTCGTGCTGCTTCGCGTTCAGCACCTCGTGCTGGATACCTCGCTTGGACAGCTGCTGCGACAGGTACTCGGACTTCTCGACCGACGTCGTGCCGACGAGGATCGGCTGGCCCTTCTCGTGCTTCTCGGCGATGTCGTCGACGACCGCCTCGAACTTAGCGACCTCGGTGCGGTAGATCAGGTCCGACTGGTCCTTGCGGATCATCGCCCGGTTCGTCGGGATCGGGACCACGCCGAGCTTGTAGATCTGGTGGAACTCGGCGGCCTCGGTCATCGCCGTACCGGTCATGCCCGAGAGCTTGCCGTAGAGGCGGAAGAAGTTCTGCAGGGTGATCGTGGCGAGCGTCTGGTTCTCGTCCTTGATGTCCACCCCTTCCTTCGCCTCGATCGCCTGGTGCATGCCCTCGTTGTAACGGCGGCCCGCGAGGATACGACCCGTGTGCTCGTCGACGATCATGACCTCGCCGTCGATGACGACGTAGTCCTTGTCCTTCTTGAACAACTCCTTCGCCTTGATGGCGTTGTTCAGGTAGCCGACGAGCGGCGTGTTCACCGACTCGTAGAGGTTGTCGATCCCCAGCCAGTCCTCGACCTTGGAGACACCGGCCTCGTGGATGGCGACCGTGCGCTTCTTCTCGTCGACGTCGTAGTCGCCCGTCTCCTCAAGACCCTTGAGGGGGTTGCCCACCTCGCCCTTCTTGAGGCGCGTGACCAGCTTGGCGAAGTCGCCGTACCACTTGGTCGCCTGGTCGGCCGGGCCGGAGATGATCAGCGGCGTACGGGCCTCGTCCACCAGGATCGAGTCGACCTCGTCGACGATGGCGAAGTTGTGGCCACGCTGGACCAGCTCGTCCTGCGCCCACGCCATGTTGTCGCGCAGGTAGTCGAAGCCGAACTCGTTGTTCGTGCCGTACGTGATGTCGCACAGGTACTGCTCGCGACGCTGGGCCGGCGTCATGTTGGCCAGGATGCAGCCGACTTCCAGACCCAGGAACTTGTGGACGCGACCCATCATCTCGGAGTCGCGCTCGGCCAGATAGTCGTTGACCGTGATCAGGTGCACGCCATCGCCGGACAGGGCGTTGAGATACGCCGGCAGCGTGCCGACGAGGGTCTTGCCCTCACCGGTCTTCATCTCGGCCACATAGCCGAGGTGCAGAGCGGCGCCGCCCATCATCTGGACGTCGTAGTGGCGCTGTCCGAGGACGCGCTTGGCGGCCTCGCGCACGGTGGCGAAGGCCTCGGGAAGCAGGTCGTCCAGACTCTCACCGTCGGCGTACCGCTGCTTGTACTCATCGGTGAGGGCCCGCAGCTCGGCGTCGGAGAGGTCGACGAAGTCCTCTTCGATGGAGTTGACCTGGTCCGCGATGCGGTGCAGCTTGCGCAGGATCTTGCCTTCGCCTGCACGCATGATCTTCGAGAGGACGGACACGGGGGTTGGTCTCCTTGCCGGTCGGGCCTGGGACGGTCGATTTCCATGGGACTTAACTGAGCAACGGCCATCGTATGCGAGGACCCCACCGCGCCGGGAGGCCTGCCGTGACGAGGACCGCACACTGCTGCGCACCTGCTCCAAAAATCTCTTCAAAGGGGACAACGGCCGGGCCCCGCCGATGGTGCCGCGTCCACCGGACGAATTGCGCGAATTGTGATCACACGCTCACGCACCGCAAAACGATGGCGCCCGCCGGACACCCGAAGCAGAATCGGCCGATGGAGCCCGAGCCCGTCACCCTCACCACCGCGCGCCTCGTCCTGCGCCCCCTCGGCCCCCAGGACGCCGACGCCGTGTACACCGCCGCCCAGGACCCCGACATCCAGCGCTGGACCACGATCCCCTCCCCCTACCTCCCCGAGCACGCCCACAGCTTCACCGAAGTGCTCGCCCCGGAGGGCTGGGCGACCGGCTCGATGTTCACCTTCGGCGTCTTCCTCCCCGACGGAAGCCTCACCGGCCTCCTCAGCCTCACCATGCGCTCCCTGGGCACCGCCGAGATCGGCTTCTGGGCGGCCAAGGAACACCGGGGCCACGGCTACACCACCGAGGCCACCCGCACCGCCTCCCACTGGGCCTTCACCACCCTCCGCGTCGACCGCGTCGAATGGCGGGCGGAAATCGGCAACACGGCCTCCCGCGCGGTCGCCGAGAACGCCGGCTTCACCCTGGAGGGCACCCTGCGCTCGGCCATCAACAACAAGGGCGTACGAAGAGACTGCTGGCTGGCCTCCCTGCTCCCCTCCGACCTGGGACTGCCCTCGACGGCCCCGTACCTGCCGGCCCCCACCGTCGCCTGACACCCCCCGACCCACCCTCGACCGCACAGACCCCCAGCTCAACCCGCAGCTCAACCCCCACTGTCAGACCCACCCCCTATCGTGCGAGCCATGACGACCCCGCGCCCCGCCACCGAGCTCTCCGCAGACGAAGCCCGCCGCATCGCCCTCCGCGCGCAGGGCTTCCTCGGCACACCCGACCGCAAGGCCGGCGTCCGCGGCGTCCTCCGCCGCCTCGGCGCGGTCCAGCTCGACACCATCTCCGTCCTCGCCCGCTCCCACGAGCTCATCCCCTACGCCCGCCTGGGAACCGTGGGCCGCAAGACCGTCGAGAACTCCTACTGGCAGGACACGCACGCCTTCGAGTACTGGTCGCACGCCGCGTGCATCCTCCCCATCGAGGAATGGCCCCACTTCGCGTTCCGCCGCCGCGCCTACCGCAACCGCCCGCACTGGAACCACGACCTCCCGGAAGGCACCTACGACCAGGTCGTCAAACAGCTCCGCGCCGAAGGCCCCCTCACCGCCACCGACCTCGGCGGAGCGAAGAAGACCAGCGAGTGGTGGGACTGGTCCGGCACCAAGGTCGCCGTCGAACGCGCGCTGATGCACGGCGAGGTGGTCTGTGTCGAGCGCCGCGGCTGGAAGCGCGTCTACGACCTCGCCGAACGCGCCGTACCCGCCGCCCTGCTGCACGACGAGCTGGACGACACCGAGTGCCTGCGCCGCCTCGTCCGCCTGGCCGGCCAGTCCCTCGGCGTGGGCACACGCGCGGACATCGCCGACTACCACCGTCTCAAGGGCGAACAGGTCGACGCGGTGATCGCCGACTCGGGCCTGGTCCCGGTCACGGTCGAAGGCTGGGGCAAGCCCGCCTGGGCCGACCCGACGGCCCTGGAGACGCCCCCGCGCGGGCGCCACCGCACCACACTCCTGTCCCCCTTCGACTCCCTGGTCTGGGAACGGGCGCGCACCGAGCGGATCTTCGGCTTCACCCACCGCCTGGAGGCCTACGTCCCCAAGCCGAAGCGGGTGTACGGCTACTTCGCGATGCCGGTCCTGGCCGGAGGCCGGCTCGTCGGCCGCGTGGACCCGGCCCGCGAGGGCCGCACCCTCGTCGCCAGGCAGGTCACCCTGGACGGTCCCAAGGCGGTCCCGGCCGTGGCCCAGGCCCTCCTCGAAGCCGCGACCTGGGTGGACTGCACGGACGTCCGCGTGGAACGCGTCGACGCCCCGGACCTGCGCGAGCCCCTCACCGCAGAACTCGCCCGCGCCCTGGCCTGACCAGGCCCGCCCGACGAGCGGCCGACCGGGCCGACGGGCGGGCCGACCGACCGACCGGCGGGCAGCCAGGCGATTCACTGGATCTCGAGAATCTTCTCCCGCATCGCGTACACCACCGCCTCCATCCTGGAGTGCAGCTGCAGCTTCTCCAGGATGTTGCGCACATGGTTCTTCACGGTGTTCTCGGAGATGAACAACTCCTTGGCGATGTCACGGTTGTTCATCCCCGTGGCGACCAGCTTGAGCACCTCCAGCTCCCGGTCCGTCAGCCGCGGCGCGGGCACGAGCCGACGCTCGTCGGTCCGCTGGATCATCGACTTGAACTCGGTGAGCAGCTTCGACGCCATGGAGGGGCTGATCTGCGACTGCCCGTCGGCGACCGCGCGGATCGCGGTGGCCACCTCGTCCGTGGAGATCTCCTTGAGGAGATAGCCGGTCGCGCCCGCCTTGATCGCCTCGTAGAGGTCGGCCTCCTCGTCGCTGATCGTCAGCATGATGATCTTCGCGCTGGGGGCCACCTCCTTGATGGAGGTGCACGCCTCGATACCGCCGCGCTTGGGCATCCGCACGTCCATCAGCACGATGTCCGGCAGCAGGTCGGCCGCCTTGTCCACGGCCTCCGCGCCGTCCCCCGCCTCACCGACGACCTGAATGTCCTCCTCGGCCGCGAGCACGATCTCCAGTCCGCGGCGGAACAGGGCGTGGTCGTCCACGACAAGGACTCTGATCGGCTCCTTGCGTGCTGTGCCCCCGTCCGGGCCCATGCCGACGACGCCGTCGCCGGCCCCCTCGTCCCGCATCGGTCCGAAGCTGTCCGCCATCGTTCCTCCCCCTGAAGGCTGTGGCCGTGGTCCAGAGCCATCGCCAACCCAAGGCAACGGCCCACCGGTTGAGCCGCCCTGCCATGATTCCATGCCCGACGGACAACGCGATGACAGAGCGCTGCCCCGAGGGGTCGCACGAGGGTGCCCCTGGGGGCGCACACGCGCTTCCAGGGGCACACCGCTCGCTGTCACCAGGGCAATGTCACCAGGGCAAGGGCCTCAGCCGTCACCGGACGGCGTCAGCCGCCCAGCGCGCCACCCGCCTCGGGGGAGTGCGCCTGGGCCACCATCGGGTCGGTGTCGAGGTAGATCACGCCGTAGTCGTAGGCGTGCCGCCGGTAGACGACGCTGGGCTGCTTCGTCTCGGAGTCGACGAACAGGTAGAAGTCGTGTCCGACCAGTTCCATCTCATAGAGGGCCTGGTCAAGGGTCATCGGGGCGGCCACGTGCGTCTTCTCTCGGACCACGAGGGGGCCGTCGCCCTGCACCTCGAGCGAGCCGATCTTCCTGGTCGGCACGCTGTCCGACGCACCGGCCGGAACGGGGCGGCCGTTGCCGTTGAGCGTCGCCACGCCCGGAACGTGGTCGGGAACCTCTGCCGCGGAGAGCCTGCGGGCGCCGCGGCGCGTGTATCGCTTGTCGTGCTGCTTGCGCAGCTGGGCGTCCAGCTTCTCCGCCGCCAGGTCGAGTGCCGCGTACGGGTCGTTGGCCGCCGCTTCCGCCCGGATCACGGGACCGCGGGAACGGAGAGTGATCTCCACTCGGTCACACCGGTCTGCCTGTCGGGGGTTGGGCTCCTTGGACACCTCGACGTCGAGGCTGATCACCTTGCCGTCGAGCTTCTGGATCTTCTCCAGGTTCAGCTTCTCGGCCACGTGCTTGCGGAACCGCTCGGGCACCTCGGTCTTGCGGCCCTTGACGACGATGTCCACGCAGAACTCCGTTCCCGGATCACTCCGCTTCGACGGCGGAGCGTCTCCCTTTTGCACCAGGCCCCGGTGAGCACCGGAACCTCTGACTCGGTGACTTCCACCTCCTCCTCCCCCACGGGCGAGATCTACACCCCAGGCGCTGCGGAAGATTACGAAAACCGCAGCACGGCATTCGGATATGAGAGGTGTGGCCTGCGGCTTTCCCTCACAACCGAACATATCTCGCCCGGACGGATGTCGTCACCCTCTACTGCCGCGTACCTCCGTCCAGGTGAATTGGCCCTCTCATTACCTGCAACGACGCAAGTTCTCACTCAGTTCCGGTTTATTTCGAGAGAGCCCGGCGACGCCGCGACCACGGCCGCACAGAGCACGTCACCGCCGCCGCCCACGCCCGCCGACACCCCGCCCACGCCTCCCTCACCTGCTCCGGACGGCTCCACCGCCCTGTCCGGACGGCCCACACCGCCGTCTCTGTCATCTCTGTCTTCCCGGGAGACACCGCCGTACACAGCCGCTGCACCTCCACCCCACGCCGCGCCCTCTCCCACCCTCACCCCACCTTCCACCCGCCCCACCCGCTCCGCACACTCCGCACGCTCCGCCGCCGTCGCCGACCGCACCGCGCGCGCCGCCTCCGCCAGCGAAGCGCCCGTGGTGACCAGATCGTCGACGAGCACCACCGCACCACCGCACAGCACCCGCGCGCCCCCGGGCACCACCGCCAGCGCACCCACCAGGTTGTCCAGCCGCTGCCGGGAATCGAGCCCCGCCTGGTCGGCCACGGCCCGCCGCTGCCGCAGCACCGCGGCCACCCGCGCCGGCACCCCGGCCCGCCGCAACTCACCGGCCGCCGCGAGCGCGATCCGCCGCGCAGGATCATGACCACGCGCGCGTACGGCGGCACGGGCGGACGGAACGGGGACGAGCAGGACGCCTCCCGGGGGTGGGGGCCCCTCCCCCGCCCCCACCCCCTCCCCCGCCTCCCTCACCCCCGCCCGCACCGCCCCCGCCAGCGCCGCGCCCAGCGGTCGCGTGAGTGCCAGCGCGCCGCGTTCCTTGTGGGCCAGCAGCACCGCCCGTACCTCGTCCGCATACCGGGCCGCCGCGTGCACGGCGGGCAGCCCTGGCGGTTCCGGCACGGGCCGCACCCTGAACGGCACGGCCCCGCCCAGCGCCGCTCGGCACTGCGGGCAGAGCACCGTACGTGCGCTTCCGCAGCCTCCGCACGCGGCGGGCAGCACCAGGCCGGTGAGTTCCTGCCACCACCTGCGAACGCCTTCCACGTCGATCACTCTGCCAACGTCCGAAGCGGTCTGCCACCCCTGTGGAAAACCGTCTGGAACTCCGTCGACGCCCTGTGGAAAACTCTCGCGAAGGCAGGCAGAAAGGTTCAGACAGAAAGCAGATCCAAAGGGCTTCGCCCTGGAATGCCGGGAACAGCCGAGAGAGCCGAGGGAGCCGCGACAGCCGGGCGGGAAAAGATCACCCCGGGTAAAACGCGACCGACGCGGTCTCCTTCAACGTCCGCCAACCGCTCCCGCCGGGCAGCCACAGCAGGCCGTCCTTGGAGGTCGCGAAGAGCGGGGTGTCGCTGCTCTCGGATGCGGCGATGCTCTTGACCTCGGTGAGGCCGGGAAGCGTGCCCACCTCGGGGATCGAGCCGTCGCACTGCACGTACTGCACCTGCTCCACACCGCCCGCCTCGCGCCCGACCACCACGAGCCGGCTGTCCCCGGCCCACGACATGGCCGTGACCTGTTCCAACTCCGGGGTCGCGGAGCGCAGTTCCTGGACCGACATGGTCGTCGGCTCGCCGCTGCCCGCGCTGCGTTCGATCCGTCCGATGAGCAGGGACTGCTTGCCGCCCTTGTCCACGACGAGCGCGATCCGCACCCCGTCGGCAGCCACGCGCACGGCGTTGATACGGCCGTCCAGACCCGGCGTGAGCACCTCCGTCGGCTGGCCGCCGCCCTTCTCCAGCATCAGCAGGCGAGGGGCCTCGGGGTCGCGATCGGCCACCCACAGGTTGCCCTGGGCATCCCAGCTGGGGGTGGTGAGCCGGTCGGTCTCCGTCTTGCCCTTGCTCTGGAGCACGGGGTCGCCGATGGAACTGCCCGACACGGTGGAGGTGACGTAGAGCGTCTTGCCGTCGAGGGCGACTCCGGCGGCGCTGTGTTCGTCGCGGGCCACGGCCACCGAGCTGAGCGCCTTGCTGCCGTCGCCGAGCGCTCCGGGCACGGGGACGGCTTTGGCGTAGCCGCTGCTGCTGCCGCTCGAGATACGGGCGAGACGGTGCTGGCCGTCGATGAAGTACAGGTAGTCGGGGTCGGTCTCCGAGCCGCGTGCCGCGACGCTCCCGGCCCGCTCCTCGTTGAGGGAGCACAGCTGTGTGCCGCCCGCGCGCAGCGCGACCTCGTCGACGGTGGGGGTCAGGCTCTGCAGGGAGAACAGCAGCTGGGCCGCCATCTCCTCGCACTTGCCCTGTCCGATGTCGGCGGCCTTGTCGTTCAGCGGCACGGTGAGCTTGTTCTGGTCGTCGGGCGTCAGCGGGGTGACTCCCTTGGGCAGCGCGGTTCCGGTGGGGAAGCCGGATCTGACGACGTGCCGGAGCCAGCTGGTGGGCCCGTTGAGCACGGACTGCACGACCTGCGTCATGGGGTCGACCCGTTCCCGCACGTAGACGGGGTCGGCGACGGCCATGGGCTGCCCGGAGCTGTCGGCCTTGGTGTTGGAGGCGAAGTAGTACTTGTTGACGGACACGTAGTTGCGCTGGAAGTCCGACTTGCCCATGACGACGCCAGGGGGGAGCGAGTCGATGCGCCACTGCCCGGTCTTCCTGTCGCGGGTGAGGTGGACCGTCTGCCCGTATCTGCCCGAGGCGGGCGTGTACGACTGCTGGGCGTCGACGGTGGCGACCCTCGTGCCGGTCAGGACGAACGAGTAGTCGTCGCCGTCCTCCCGGCCCCCTGAGGGTCCGGCCTCGGTCGCAGGCCCGTCCGCCAGGACCGTCGTGGACCGTTCCGGCTCCCACTTCTGGGCGACTTTCTCGGTCAGGTACTGCCGTGCCGTCGAGTAGCCCGGGTCGTCGCTGGTGAGCGCCTCGAGGAAGCCCTGGACGATCTCCGAGGGCGGTGCGTCGTCCCGGGGCGGCATCGCGAACACCCGTACCTGGGTGTCCTGGCGCTGGGTGGCTTCGACGTCGCGCAGATCCCCGCTGTCGGGCATCGAGGCGCACCCCGCCAGCACTACGACGCCACAGGCGGCGTACGCCACTGCGCGCCCCGGCGTGCGCCGGGTTCCCCCCTCGCGCTGCTCAGCGCCCACGAAATACCTCCCCATGCTCGTCCGCGCCCCGCGCCCCTGCGCCCGGCCGGTCCGCGGTCCCCCTCGGCGTCGCGTCGCCCACGCCGTCCGTGTCCCCCGTGTCAGCGTTTCCTGGCGGCTCGGGCCGCTCCGGCTGCCCCGTCTGCTCCCGCCGCTGCGGTCCCTCGCCGCGTGCCGTGGTCCCGGCGGCGGGCGTCTCGTCCTGCCGTCGTCCGCCGTTCGTGCCGGAGGCGGGCCGCGGCACCACGCGCGCGCCGTTGCCGGGCAACGCCGTCGGATCGGCCGTGGGGGTGACGGCGGTCATCCGGGGGGCGAGCGGGGTCCGGGCGGCCGACAGTTGCTCGGCGGCGGGCTGCACCGGCACCGTCGCGCTCTTCTCGCCGTCGCCGCGCGGCTGCCCGGCCTCGTCGAGCTCGCCGCGGTTACGGCGGGAGTCCTTGGGCTCGAGCGGTATCGGTGAGCCCCGCAGCGGCTCGTCGGCGGTCCTGGGCAGCGTCAGCCGGAACTGCGAGCCGCCCCCGGGCTCTCCCCAGGCCTGCAGCCAGCCGCCGTGCAGTCGCGCGTCCTCCAGGGCGATGGACAGCCCCAGGCCGGTGCCGCCGGTGGTACGCGCGCGTGCCGGGTCGGCGCGCCAGAACCGGCTGAAGACGCGGGTGGCCTCGCCGGGCTTGAGCCCGACGCCGTAGTCGCGCACGGCGATGGCGACGGCCCCGCCCGCGGCGGCCAGTTTGACGATGACGTCCTTGCCCTCGCCGTGTTCCACGGCGTTGACCACGAGGTTGCGCAGCACCCGCTCCACACGCCGGGCGTCGGCCTCGGCGACGACGGGCTGCTGGTCGCCGATGACGCGGACGGTCGTCCCCTTGCGTTCGGCGAGCGGCGCGGCCCCGCTGACGACCCGCCGCACGACCTCCCTGAGATCGATCGGCTCGGCCTCCAGGGCGGCGGCGCCGGCGTCGAAGCGGCTGATCTCCAGCAGGTCGGCGAGGAGCGTCTCGAACCGGTCGAGCTGGTCGGCGAGCAGCTCGGCGGACCGCGCGGTGATGGGGTCGAAGTCGACCCGGGCGTCGTGGATGACGTCGGCGGCCATGCGTACGGTCGTCAGCGGCGTCCGCAGCTCGTGCGAGACGTCGGAGACGAACCGCCGCTGCATCCGTGACAGTTCCTCCAGTTGCTGGATCTTCAGCTGGAGGTTCTGCGCCATCTTGTTGAAGGCCTCGCCGAGGCGGGCGATGTCGTCCTCGCCGGCGACCTTCATACGCTCCTGGAGCCGCCCGGCGGAGAGCCGTTCGGCGATCCCGGCGGCCATCCGCACGGGCGTGACGACCTGCCGCACCACGAGCCAGGCGATAGCCCCGAGGAGGACGACGACGAAGAGTCCGGCGGTCGCCAGCGTCCCCTTGACCAGACTCAGCGACTTCTCCTCCTGTGTGAGCGGGAAGAGGTAGTACAGCTCGTAGGTGTCGCCGTTGGGGTCGTTGACCTGTTTGCCGATGACGAGGGCCGGCTGGGATTCCTTGTCGCTGAGGTAGATGATGCGGGAGTAGCTCTGGACCGCGCCGGTGCTGGTGTTGACCCGCGCGCGGAGGTTCTCCGGGACGCTCTTGTTGGGGTCGACGAAGCCGGAGGCGCGCGGCCCGCGGCCGCCGTCGGTGTCGTCGCCGGGGGGCAGGGTGACCACGTCGAAGGCGCCCTGGCCGCCGCTGGACAGCGACAGCACCAGCTCGCTCATCCATTCGATGACGTTCTGCGAGGCACGGCCGTTCGCGGGAGTTCCGTCGTCGGCGACGGCGCTGGCGGCCTCGTCGGCCTTCTGCTTGGCCACGGCGAACCCGCCGGTGGCCTGGCTCTGGGACGCCTTGACCTTGGCGTCCAGCAGCCCGTTGCGGACCTGTCCGATGACGACGAAGCCCAGCAGCAGGACGACGCCCAGCGACATCAGCAGCGTGGTCGCGACGACCTTGAGCTGGATGTTGCGCCGCCACAGCCGCATGACGGGCAGCAGCGGCCGGCGCACCCAGCGCAGCAGCAGCCTCAGGACGGGGCTGCCCTGCACCCCGCCCTGGAGCAGTCCGCCTTCGAGGAGGCGGGCGAAGCGTGAACCCGGCGTCTTACGGCCGACAGGCCGCTCCGGACGGGCCCCGGACCGGCCGGGAGCCGAAGCGGCACTGTCCCCGGACATGTCAGCTGGGTCCTGCCTTGTATCCGACGCCACGTACGGTCACCACGATCTCGGGCCGCTCCGGGTCCTTCTCGACCTTGGAGCGCAGCCGCTGTACATGCACATTGACCAGGCGGGTGTCCGCCGCATGCCGGTAGCCCCACACCTGTTCGAGGAGCACCTCGCGGGTGAACACCTGCCAGGGCTTGCGGGCGAGCGCGACCAGCAGGTCGAACTCCAACGGGGTCAGCGCGATCGACTGCCCGTCCCGCTTCACGGAGTGACCGGCCACGTCGATGACCAGGTCGCCTATGGCGAGCTGCTCCGGCGCGGGCTCCTCGGACCGCCGCAGCCGCGCCCGGATCCGCGCGACCAGCTCCTTCGGCTTGAACGGCTTCACGATGTAGTCGTCGGCGCCGGACTCCAGCCCGACGACCACGTCCACGGTGTCGCTCTTGGCCGTGAGCATGACGATCGGCACTCCGGACTCCGCCCTGATCAGGCGGCACACCTCGATGCCGTCCCGGCCGGGCAGCATCAGGTCCAGCAGCACCAGATCGGGCTTCGCCTCACGGAACGCAGCCAGCGCCTTGTCGCCGTCGGCCACGAAAGACGGCTCAAAACCTTCACCACGCAGCACAATGCCGAGCATCTCGGCCAGTGCGGTGTCGTCGTCGACGACAAGGACTCGTCCCTTCATAAACGACATCATCCCATTCTCATAACGGTGAAGGTTGCGCAGGTGAGCAGGGTCACCGACCAGTGACGATAGTCGTACGGGACCGTCACTGTCTGCCCCGGTCCCCCGACGTCGGTGTCAGCGTTGGTGTCGGCACTGATGTCAGCAGCGATCTCAGCCGCATATCTCGATGCGCGGCGGTGCCCTCCGATGGTGGGATGCGCCGCATGAGCGACCCGCTGCGCGACCGCATCCAGGAGTACTACGCCACCGTCCCCCTCCTCTTCGCCGAGGCCGAGGACTTCGGCCCGCTGCGCCTGTTCGTCCGCAAGGAGCCGGGCGCCCCGTACTACGGCGGCCCGGGTCACGCCCAGCCCACCGCCCAGGGCGCGACCTCCGTCGGCGCCTCCGACATCGCCACGGTGCGTGCCCGCCAGCGTGAGCTCGGCGTACCGGAAGCGTTCGAATGGCTGGCCGAGTCGGCGCCGGCCCTGCGCCCCCTCATCGAGGCCGCCGGCCTCCCGGTCCTGCGACGCCCCCTGATGGCCCTCCCGCGGCACCACCCGCTCCCCCCACAGCCGCTGCCGGACGGCGTGACGCTGCGCGCGCTGACCGCGGACGACCCCGCACTGCCCGCCGCCGTCTCCCTCCCCCGCCTTGCCTTCGCCGCGGAACCCCGCCCCTCGATCGACCCGGCGAACGGCCCGTCGGACCGCACGCAGCTGTCGAGGCTGGCCGCGGAGCTGGCCGAGGACGGCACCGTGGCCGCCGTGCGTCCCACGCTCCGAGCGGGCACAAGACGCTCCTCGCCGCCCTCGCCCCGGACGGCACCCCCCTGGCCACCGGCCACTACCACCCAGCGACCGGCACCACGGAGATCGGCGGCGTCGGCACTCTCCCCTGCGCCCGCCGCCAGGGCCTGGCCGCCGCCGTGACAGCAGCCCTGGTCACCCACGCACGCGCCCACGGCGTCGACACGGTCTTCCTCGCCTACGCGGAGGACACCGTCGCCCGCGTCTACGCCCGCCTGGGCTTCCGCCCCCACAGACACCACCCTCCTGATCGCGGGCCAACCCGCACGCTCATGACCCGAACCCCGGCCCGGAGCAACGACCGACGACCGACGGGGGGCGGGTCGGGTCACGTCAGGCCCGGCCCGGACCCCGGCCTTGGCCCGCCCTGCCGCACAGCTCGGCGAGCGCGGCGGCCGTCACGGGCGAGACCGCGCCTTCCTCCGTGACGATCGCCGTCACCAGCTCGGGCGGCGTCACATCGAACGCCGGGTTGTACGCCTGAGTCCCCAGCGGCGCCACCGGAATCCCTCCTCCCGCTCCCGTCACCTGCGCCTGGGCTGCCATGACCTCCGTGACCTCGAACCCGGGACGCTGCTCCACCTCGATCGACGCCCCGTCCGGCGTCTCCGGATCCACCGTCGTCACCGGTGCCACCACGATGAACGGCACATGGTGGTACCGGGCAAGCACCGCGAGCGGATAGCTCCCGACCTTGTTCGCCACCGACCCGTCGGCCGCGATCCGGTCTGCCCCGATCAGCACCGCGTCCACCTCACCCGCCGCGAAGAGCGAGCCTGCCGCGTTGTCCGTCAGCAAGGTGTACGCCATGCCGTTGCGCGCCGCTTCGTACGCCGTGAGCCGGGCTCCCTGCAACAGCGGGCGGGTCTCGTCCACCCACAGCCGGCGAAGCCGCCCCACCCGGTGCGTGGCGAGCGCCACCGCGAACGCCGTCCCCTCCCCGCCCGACACCAGCGAACCGGTGTTGCAATGCGTGAGGACCCGGTGCCCGCCGCCCGGGAGCAGCTCGTCGAGCAGCGCCAGCCCGTGCCCGGCCATCCGGACACTGGCCTCGGCGTCCTCCCGGTGCAGCTGCCGCGCGGCCGCCAGCGCCGCCCGCGCGCCCTGCCCCGGATCACCGCCCTCGGCGAGCGCCGCCCGATAGGCGGCCCGGGACCGGCGCACGCCGACGGACAGGTTCACCGCGGTGGGTCGGGCGCCGGCCAGGGCGTTCGCGGCCTCGTCCACGTCGAATCCGCGCGCGGCGGCGAGCGCGACGCCGTACGCCCCGGCGATCCCGAGCAGCGGCGCCCCGCGCACGGCCAGCGAACGGATCGCCTCCACCAGCACAGACGCGTCCGTACACACCAGTTCGACTTCCTCGGCCGGCAGTCTGGTCTGGTCGAGAAGAACCAGTACCGGACCCTCGGGCGGCTCCTCCCAACGGATCGCGGGTATCCCGGTCGGCCGCTGGTCCTCGCCGGATTGCGCGTACTGATCAGCCATGCCGTCAGTCTGCCCCCGATCCGGCGGACAATTGAAGGAGTGCAGCCCATACCGCGGCCGATCCACCGGTGAGCACCCCATGGCACGATGGCTCCCAACCTGCCGCCGCGACCGCGGACGGGCACCGTGAAGGAGCGACGATGAAAGACACTCCGGGCTGGGCCTCGCCCGGATCCGCCCCGTCCGACGGACAGGAGCCCGGCGCGTCCCACCCCGCCGAACCCTCCGACCGGCCCGCCGGCGCTCAGCCTGCGGACCAGCCCGGCGCGAACCCACAGAGCCCCGGCGCGAAGTGGTCCAAGGAACAGCCGCCGCCCGGCCAGTGGTCCGCGCCCACAGGCCCCCAGGACCCGGGCCAGAACCCGCCCCCTCCGCCGCCTGCGCCCAACCCGGGCTGGGGCGCCTACCCGCCCGCAGGCCCGGGCGGCGGCCACCTCGGCGGCCCCGCGGGCCCCGGCGGCTACGGCCCTCCCGGCGGTTACGGAGCCCCCGGCGGCTGGGGCGCCGGCTGGGGCGGCCCCCCGCCCGCGGCCAAGCCCGGCGTGATCCCGCTGCGCCCGCTCGGCGTGGGCGAGATCCTCGACGGCGCCGTCGCCACGATGCGCACCTACTGGCGCACGGTCCTCGGCATCTCGCTGACCGTCGCGATCGTCACCGAGGTCTTCGTCGTCCTGCTCCAGGGCCTGATCCTGAACGGCACCACGGACACGACCGCCCTCGGTGACCCGAGCGCCACCGTCGACGAGCAGCTCAACGCCATGGGCGACGCCATGCGCGCCTCCGGCCCCGTCCTCCTCATCACTCTCCTCGGCACCATCACGGCGACCGCTCTCCTCACCGCCGTCACCAGCCGCGCGGTACTCGGCAAACCGGTCACCCTCGGAGAAGCCTGGCGCGACGCCCGCCCCCAGGTGCCCAAACTGTTCGGCCTGATCTTCCTGCTGGTGCTCATGGCCGCCGGCGTCGCCCTCGCGTGCCTGCTGCCGGGCATCCTGGTGAGCGCCGCCGGAAACGCCGACGCGGGATCCGCCCTCAAGGCCTTCGGCGTCCTCGGCTCGGTCGTCCTCGTGCTGTGGCTGCTGGTCCGCTTCTCCCTCGCCTCGCCCGCGCTGATGCTGGAGAAGCAGAGCATCAAGAAGGCACTCGGCCGCTCCGCGAGACTCACCCGCGGCTCCTGGTGGCGCGTCTTCGGCATCCAGCTGCTCGCCCTGATCATCGCGAACATCATCGCCATGATCGTCGTCGTGCCGTTCGCCCTCCTGGGCGCCTCCCTCAGCGACGGCGGCGTCAGCAACATGGTCGAAGCCGGCGGCGACTACGGCTGGACCTACCTGATCGTCAGCGGCGTCGGCTCCGTCATCGGCTCCATGATCACCTTCCCGATCGCGGCGGGCGTCATCGTGCTCCTCTACATCGACCAGCGCATCCGCCGCGAGGCCCTCGACCTCGACCTGGCCCGCGCCGCAGGCCTCCAGGACTACGGCTCCCCCGCTCCCGGCCCGACTCCGGGGAGCTGATGCGGTGAGCCTGACGGGGGGAGCACTCACCGCAGTACCACTCCCGGGCGGCCTGCCTCCAAGGACGCTGCCCGGCATCGCGGACCGGGTCGTGGAAGCCCTGCTGCGGGCGGGCAACGGCACCGTGCTGTCACTGGCCCACTCGGGCGACGAACCGCCGGTGACCATCCCACGCGATCCCGCGCGCGAGGCGGCCCACCGCGAGCTGTCCAAGGACTTGTACCACCAGAACGACCCCAGCCTCCTCCAGCGCGCCCTGGACGCCTTCTGGGACTGGATCGGCGACCTGTTGGGCACCGCCTCGACCGCCACCCCCGGCGGCACACTCGGCCTGCTGGTCGTCATCCTCGCCGTCGTAGCCGCCCTGTGGTGGCGCCTGGGCGCACCGCGCCGCGCACCCTCCTCCACCGCCGCCCTGTTCGACGACCGTCCCCGCAGCGCCGCCGAACACCGAGCGGCCGCCGAGGCACACGCCGCCCAGGGCCACTGGAACCAGGCCGTCCAGGACCGCATGCGCGCCATCGTCCGCTCCCTGGAGGAACGCGCCCTCCTCGACGCCCGCCCCGGCCGCACGGCCGACGAGGCCGCCGCCGAAGCCGGCCGCGCCCTGCCCGCCCACACCGACCGACTCCGCGCCGCCGCCCGCGACTTCGACGACGTCACATACGGCGGCCGCCGGGCGACCGAGCAGTCGTACGGACGCATCGCCGAACTCGACCTCGACCTGGAACGCACCAAGCCCCAACTGACGGCGAGCAGCACCCACACCGCGGCCCACCCCGCCCGCCAGGGAGCCGCCGAATGACGACCGAGGCCACACTCCCGTCCACCTCGGCCTCGCCCACCGCCCACCGGGTGTGGACCCGCGCGCGAGGACTCGTCCTCGCCCTCGTGCTTCTCCTGGCCGGAGCCATCACGCTCGCCGCGCTCCACTCCGACGCCCGCCACGGCGCCCTCGACCCCCGCTCCCCCGACCCCTACGGCAGCCGCGCCGTCGCCGAACTCCTCGCCGAACGTGGCGTGTCCACCCGCGTGGTCACCACCCTGACCGCGGCCCGCAGCGCAGCCGGCCCCGACACCACCCTCCTGATCGCCTCCCCCGACCTCCTGACGAAGCATCAACAACAGGAGCTGCGCTCGGCGATCACCGGCTCCGGCGGCCGCACCCTCCTCATCGCCCCCGGCAGCTGGTCGGTGAGCACCCTCGCCCCCGGCGTGACCGCCGACCCGGCCAACAGCCGCGGCGCCGCGCTCTCCCCCGACTGCGCACTGCTCGCCGCCCGCAGCGCCGGCACCGCAGAGACCGGCGGCATCCGCTACACCACCCGCCACCTCGGCGCCGACGAGTGCTACCCCAGCGAGCGCCTCGCCACCCTGCTGCGCATCCCGGACGCCACCGGCGACGGCGACACCATCGTCCTCGGCGCGCCCGACATCCTGTACAACAAACGCCTCGACGAACAGGGCAACGCCTCGCTCGCCCTCCAACTCCTCGGCTCCCGCACCCATCTGGTCTGGTACCTCCCCTCGGTCTCCGACACCTCAGCCACCGACCCGGACGACAAAAAAAGCTTCTTCGACCTGCTCCCCTCCGGCTGGCTCTGGGGCACACTGCAGCTCTTCGTCGCGGCAGCCCTCGCCGCCCTCTGGCGGGCACGCCGACTCGGCCCACTCGTGCCCGAAAAACTCCCCGTGGCGATCCGCGCCTCCGAAACCGTCGAAGGCCACGCCCGCCTCTACCGCAAAGCGGACGCCCGCGACCGCGCGGCCGCCGCTCTTCGCTCCACCACCCGCACCCGCCTCGCCCCTCTCCTAGGCGTCCCCGTCACCCAGGCGCACACGCCCGAGGCACTCGTCCCCGCCCTGTCCGCCCACCTCCACGGCGACGGACAGTCCCTGCACTCCCTCCTCTTCGGCCCACCACCCGGCGACGACGCGGCCCTGATCGCACTCGCCGACCAACTCGACGCCCTCGAAAGAGAGGTACGCCGTCCATGATGGACCCGACCACTGACAACGCCGGGTACACCGGGGACCCGGGCCGGGCCCGCGCCTCCCTGGAAGCCCTGCGCGCCGAGATCTCCAAGGCCGTGGTCGGCCAGGACCCCGCCGTGACCGGTCTCGTCGTCGCCCTCCTCTGCCGCGGACACGTTCTCCTTGAAGGAGTCCCCGGAGTGGCCAAAACGTTGCTCGTCCGCGCCCTCGCCTCCGCACTGGAACTCGACACCAAGCGCGTCCAGTTCACCCCCGACCTCATGCCGAGCGACATCACCGGCTCCCTCGTCTACGACGCCCGCACAGCCGAGTTCTCCTTCCAGCCCGGCCCGGTCTTCACCAACCTCCTCCTGGCCGACGAGATCAACCGCACTCCGCCGAAGACCCAGTCCTCCCTCCTCGAAGCCATGGAGGAACGCCAGGTCACCGTCGACGGCACCCCTCGCCCACTCCCCGACCCGTTCCTGGTCGCCGCGACCCAGAACCCCGTCGAGTACGAGGGCACCTACCCCCTCCCCGAAGCCCAGCTGGACCGCTTCCTCCTCAAACTGACCATCCCGCTCCCCTCCCGGCAGGAGGAGATCGACGTCCTCACCCGCCACGCCGAAGGCTTCAACCCGCGCGACCTGCGCGCCGCCGGCGTACGCCCCGTCGCAGGCCCCGCCGACCTCGAAGCCGCCCGCGCGGCAGTCGCCAAGACCGCCATCTCCCCCGAGATCACGGCCTACGTCGTCGACATCTGCCGCGCCACCCGCGAGTCACCATCCCTCACCCTCGGCGTCTCCCCCCGCGGCGCGACCGCCCTCCTCGCCACAGCGCGCGCCTGGGCCTGGCTGACCGGCCGCGACTACGTCATCCCCGACGACGTCAAAGCCCTCGCCCTCCCCACCCTCCGCCACCGCGTGCAACTCCGCCCGGAAGCCGAGATGGAAGGCGTGACCGCCGACTCCGTCATCAACGCGATCCTCGCCCACGTCCCTGTGCCCCGCTGATGGCCCTCACCGGACGCACCGCACTCCTCGCGGCCCTCGGCTCGCTCCCCATCGGCATCTGGGACCCCAGCTGGACGGGCATCCTCGCCGTCAACGCGCCCCTCGCCGTCGCCTGTGCCTGCGACTTCGCCCTGGCAGCCCCCGTACGCCGACTCGGCCTGACCCGCTCCGGCGACACCACCGCCCGCCTCGGCGACCCGGCAGACATCACCCTCACCCTCACCAACCCGTCCGGCCGCCCCCTGCGCGCCCACCTCCGCGACGCCTGGCCCCCCAGCAGCTGGCAGCCAGGAACAGAAACCGAGGCCTCCCGTCACCGCCTGACGGTCCCGCCCGGCGAACGCCGCCGTATCACCACCCGTCTACGCCCCACCCGCCGAGGCGACCAGCACACCGACCGCATCACGATCCGCTCCGTCGGCCCCCTCGGCCTCTTCTCCCGCCAAGGCACCCACAAGGTCCCCTGGACCGTACGCGTCCTCCCCCCGTTCACCAGCCGCAAGCACCTCCCGTCGAAACTGGCCCGCCTGCGCGAACTGGACGGCCGCACCAGCGTCCTGACCCGCGGCGAGGGCACAGAATTCGACAGCCTGCGCGAGTACGTTCCCGGCGACGACACTCGTTCCATCGACTGGCGAGCCACCGCCCGCCACTCGACGGTCGCGGTCCGCACCTGGCGCCCCGAGCGTGACCGGCACATCCTCCTGGTCCTCGACACCGGCCGCACCTCCGCAGGACGTGTCGACGACGCCCTCCGCCTCGACGCCTCCATGGACGCCGCACTACTCCTCGCAGTACTGGCGTCCCGCGCCGGCGACCGCGTCGACCTCCTCGCCTACGACCGCCGCGTACGCGCCCTGGTCCAGGGCCGAACGGCACGCGACGTTCTTCCGTCCCTGGTCAACGCCATGGCGACCCTCGAACCCGAGCTGGTCGAAACGAACGCCCGCGGCCTCACCGCCGCAGCCCTCCGCACCGCCCCCCGCCGCTCCCTCATCGTCCTGCTGACCACACTCGACGCCGCCCCGGTCGCGGAGGGCCTCCTCCCCGTCCTCCCTCAGCTCACCCAACGCCACACCGTCCTGGTGGCCTCCGTCGCCGATCCCCACATCGCCCGCATGGCCACCTCACGCGGCAACGCCGACGCGGTCTACGAGGCCGCAGCCGCCGCCCAGGCCCAGACCGAACGACACCGCACAGCCGAACAACTCCGCCGGCACGGTGTCACCGTCGTCGACGCCACACCGGACGAACTCGCCCCGGCACTGGCAGATGCCTATCTGGCCCTAAAAGCAGCCGGACGCCTGTAACGCAAAACGGGCTCTTCCCATGGAAGAGCCCGTCAAAGCAATATCTGAATGCAGAAAACCCCCGCACCTGATGGTGCGGGGGTCTCCCATAATATTTGTTCGGCGGTGTCCTACTCTCCCACAGGGTCCCCCCTGCAGTACCATC
>NZ_JBFAKW010000094.1:0-36736 GCF_040655955.1 Streptomyces sp. NPDC050263
TGTCGGTGTCGCGGGTTGTCAAGGTGTGCTACTCAGCACTCGGGGCGGGGGGGGGGCGCGGGGGGCGGGCGGGGCGGCGCCCGCGGGGGGGGGGGTGGGGGGGGGCCGCCGAGGGGCGGGGGGGGGGGACGGGGCCCGGGGGTGGTGGGGGCGCCCCCCGCCCCTCCCGGCCGCGGCCACCTCCGGGGCCCGTTCAGAGGAACCGCAGCAGGGCCTCCTGCGCGTACGAGGCGAGCAGAAGCCCCTGCTCGGTCAGCACGTCCCCGCGTCCGAAGCACCGGCCGTGCGCGGCGACGGGGCTGTGCTGGCGCAGCAGCAGCCAGCCGCCGAGCTCGACCGGCCGGTGGAACCACACCGTGTGCGAGGTCACCGCCGAGGCGAACGCCCGCCCCGAGTCCGGCTGGGTGACGCCCTCCACCGGCCGCAGCGCGGTGCCGATCGGCGTGAGGTCGGTGGCGTACGCGAGCAGCGCCGGCGCGAGCGACCGGTGGGCCTCGGGGATCCGCGTCCACAGCTCGAAGGCGGGCGGCTCGGACTTCTCGGTGTCCAGGTCGGTGACGGCACGTGACTCCCAGGGCAGCAGCGGGAGTTCGACCCGGCGCTCCGGTCCCGGGAGGGCGGGGGCGGGGTCGGCGGTCTGCCGGTCCGGTCCTTCCTCCCAGGTGTGCAGGCTCGCGTTCGCGACGGCCACGACCCCGTGTTCCTGCCGCGCCACGATCCGTGCGGCGGCGAACGTTCTCCCCTCCTGCGGGACTTCGGTCTCGTAGCGCACCGGCTCCCCGGTACGGCCCTCCCGCAGGAACTGCGTGTGCAGCGACTTCAGACCCTTGCCGGGGGCGGCCAGGGCTGCCGCGCGGGCGAACTGGGCGAGCAGCTGTCCGCCGAACAGCCTCCGGTAGGAGAGCTGTTGGGAGCGGCCCTCGTAGACGCCGGCGTCCCGAGGCGTGAGGTCGAGACAGTCGAGCAGATCGGGCCACAGGTCCGGGGCGGTGGTCATGCGCGAACTCCCTTCACAGGTCGACGAGATGCGGTGCTCGGCCCTTGCGCAGCAGCAACGCGCCTGCCTCACGGGTGAGTTCACGGGCCGAACCGAGGAGCCCGTCGAGCACCAGAGCGCGTCGGACATGCCGGTGCAGCTCGTGCTCCGCGGTGAACCCGAGCCCGCCCAGCGCCTGTTGGCAGTGCCGGGCGGCGGTGAGCGCGGCCCGGCCGGCCGCCGCTTTGGCCAGCAGTGCCCCGGTGTCGTCCCGGGCCGCGGCGAGCGCCGCCTCGGCGCCCTCCAGCGCCACGTACGTCTCGGCGAGCCGGTGCCGCAGCGCCTGGAACGAGGCGAGCGGCCGACCGAACTGCTCCCGGTCGAGGACGTGCCGGCGGGCCAGCGCGAGCATCGCTCGGCCGGTGCCGAGCAGCCACCAGCCCAGCGCGCCCCGCCCGGCGGCCACCGCGACCGGCGCGCCCACGGGCACCTGCCGCAGGGGTAGTTCGGGGTCCAGGGCACTGCCGTACGGCACCTCCCCCCTGCTCCACTCCACCCACCCCCCGCCCGCGTACGGCAGCGCCGGTGCGCCGCCGGGCGGGAGGCCGGCGCGGTGCAGCAGGACGTCGTTGAGGACGCAGGCGTGCGCGCCGGTCTCGCCGAGCAGCCGGAAGACCAGCGGGATCGCCGTGCCGGGTTCCTCGGCGAGCATCTGAGGCCAGCCGAGGTCGGCCAGCGCGGCGTCGAGCCGGGGACCGGCGGCGCCTGTCATCGTCTTGCGCAGAGTTTCTTCGAGCAGGTCACGTTCGGCCGTGTCCATGCGGCGCTCACTCCTTCCCGAGGTCCAGCAGGCGGCGGGCGACGATGTTGCGCTGGATCTCGGCGGTGCCGCCGTAGACGGTCGCGGCCCGCGAGTAGAGGTACTCGGTGCGCCAGGGGCCGTCTGCCAGCTCGACCGTGCCCGGCAGCAGGTCGCGGGCCGTGTCGAAGAGCCGCTGCTCCGCTCCGGCCAGCAGGATCTTGTCCACGGAGGTCTCCGGGCCGAGCCGGCTCCCCGCGGCCAGCCGGGCCTGGGTGGCCGCGGAGCGGCAGCGGACCGTGTGCAGGTCGAGCCAGGCGCCGCCCAGCGCGTCCGGGTCGGGCTCGCAGCCGTCGTCGAGGAGTCGGTCGAGGCGGCTGTAGAGATGGGCGATCCGGTGCCAGAAGCAGGTGGAGCGCTCGTACGGCAGCAGGTCCATGGCCAGCCGCCAGCCGTCGCCGGTCGCGCCCAGCAGCCGGGACGCCGGTACGTGGACGTCGTCGAAGAACACCTCGGCGAACTCGTCCACGCCGTGCATCGTGCGCAGGGGGCGGACCGTGATGCCGGGGGAGTCCATGTCGACGAGGAACGCGCTGATCCCGGCGTGCCCGGGGCCTCCGGTGCGGGCCAGCAGGACGCAGCGGGCGGCGTACTGGGCGAGGCTCGTCCACACCTTCTGCCCGGACACCGTCCAGCCGTCCTCCCCGTCGCCGCTGGGGGCGGCCCGGGTCGACAGCGACGCCAGATCGCTGCCGGAGCCCGGCTCGGAGAAGCCCTGGCACCACTGCTCCTGGCCGCCCAGCAGCCGGGGCACCAGCTCGGCGGCCAGCGCGGGCGGCGCGTAGTCGATCAGCGTGGGGACCAACACCTCGACCATCGACCAGATGCCGGGCTCGGCGAGGCCGCGGGCGGCGACCTCCTCGCCGAGCACGGCACGCAACGCACCGGTTCCGCCCAGCCCGCCGACCTCGCGCGGCCAGCCGTACCGCATCCAGCCCGCCTGCCACAACGCTGCGCGTACCCGGGCGAGTTGGGCGACCTGCGCGTCCAGGTCGTGACCGGCGGGCGGGGTCAGGTCGTGGTCGTCCAGCCAGGCGCGCAGCTCGCCCCGGAACGCGTCGAGGCTCGTGAACGGGGAGATCCTCATGAACGCGTGAAGGCGTGCGGGCGCCCCGAGTCGTGGTCGCCGCTGCGCCGGATGAATGTCATCGCGCGGGTGCGCAGCCGCCAGCCGTCGGCGGTGCGGGCGTAGGTGTCGTGGTAGTAACCGATGCGCATCTCGTGCCGCGCATGCTCCACGAAGCACAGCGGCTGGGTGCCGACGGCCGTGTCGCCGTCGTCCGCCAGTTCGATCACGGGCGTTCCGACGAGGAAGAGCCCCTTGGGGGCGGCCGAGATCAGCGCCGGGAACTCGTCGAGCGGATAGGTGTCGCCGAACGCGCTGTAGCTGCCGTCCGGGGTGAAGACGGCGAGCACCCGGTCCACGTCGCCGCGGGTCATGGAGACCGCGTAGCGGGCGAGGAGCTGCTCGATCTCCACCAGGTCGTCGGTGTCGTTCAAGGGACCTCCCAGGAGAACGTTCCGGTGAGAATTTAATTCTCTTATTCTGAGTATCACGCTTCCATGCGGTCGTGTCCTCCGTCAACGCCGCGGCTTCCCGAAGTCTCGGCCGACCACCTCGTCCGGGGCCGTCCGCGGCCGTCCGCGGCCGGCCGTGCCGCCGGTCGCGGCGGAACGGCCCGCCCGCGCGCTTCTCCCCGAACAGTCGCTCCGGCTCGGCGAGTCCGGGGTGCGGCTCGCGCGTGCGCGGGGCCTCGCCGCTGCTGTCCCGGCCTGCTCGCCATGGAACCTCCTGTTGTCCTGAGGGGCGGGTCCGAGTGATCGTCATCCGGGTCCCGAGGCCGCCAAGGGCGCCGTCGAATGCGGCGGCGTCCCCATGGTCCCCGCCGCGCAGGTCCCGGCCGGGCCGCCCGTCGGGGAGGCCCCGGCATGCTCATCGGCAAGCGGTACGTGGACGCCGCCGACACCCTGGAACTGCTCTGCACCGCGTCCGGCGCGGGCCGACTGACCTACGGAGGCGAGCCGTTGACCGTCGAGGCCCCCAAGGCGCTGGCGGCCTCCGACTGAGACCTCGAGTCCCCGGGTACTCGCCTGGTGGACGCCCCCTTGACGGGCGGTCGAGGCGGATCGACACTCGAACCGGGAATCCTAGTGAACAGGTAGGGAAGGTAGAGGGCCAATGGGGCGACGGAAGCCGATCAGCGGCCGAGCGAGCCGCACGGCGTGGTCCTCGCCCCTTCTCACCTCCCGCCGTCACATCGACCTGCAGCGCGTCTGCAGCGCGATCGGCTCCCAGGGCTGAGCCGGGCCCGCTCCCGCGCCGAACCGCACCGGCGGTGTCCCCCCGGGACACGGCTGCGCCCGGCGCGCACGGTCGAGGTCCACACCTCCCTGTTCGACGTCGCATCCACCGCCGCGCGCACCTTTGCTGCGCGCCCCGCCTCCGGGGAGAGTCATGTCCGTCACACCACTGGCCGCCGCCCACCCGTCCGCCCGGCCCGCCCCCGTTTTCCGGGGCCGGATCGGCCGCGACGCGCGCAGCGGCCACTACGCGGTGCCGCGCCGCTACCGCGTCCACCTGGCCGCGGCCGACCCCGACTGTCTGCGCATCGCCGTCACCCACAGCCTCCTCGGCCTGGAGAAGGCCTGCCCGGTCACCTTCCTGCCCGCCGTCCCGGACAGCCCCGACGGCGGCCACAGCGCACTGCGCCCGCTGTACGACGCCAGCGCGCACCGGTACCGCGGACCGGCCCTCGCGCCGGTGCTCAGCGACGACTGGTCCGGGCGCATCGTCAGCAGCCACGGCCCCGACATCGCACGCGACCTCGCGCGGAGGTTCGGCGGGGGCCGGGCGACCCTGTACCCGGGCGGCGCGGAGTCGCAGATCGAGGCCGTCGAGCGGATGTGCGCGCAGGGCATCGAGGCGGCGGCCCAGCGCGCCGGGGCGGCCGACGCCGGGGCGGCCGAGCGCGCCGCCGCCCTCGGCACGCTGCTCGACACGCTCGGTGTGCTGGAGCGCGGGCTCGGCGTGCACGCCTACCTGATCAGCGATCAGATCACCGCCGCAGACGTCGAGTTGTGGGTCACCCTGGTCCAACTCGACACCGTGCACCGCCACCACCTCGACGCGGCCGCCGTGCACCGCATCGCCGACCATCCCGCCCTGTGGGCCTACGCCCGCCGGCTGGCCGCCCACCCGGCCTTCGGCGCCCACCTCGACCTGGATGCCATCGCCCGCCGCCACCACGCTCGTTGCCAGGGTCTGGAGGCCGCCGGCGCCGCTGTCCAGATCGTGGACTGGGAGACCCATGCGGCCGACCGAACCGAGGTCCGACCGCAGGTCGAGCGGCCGTGAGCCGGTCCACCCACCGGACATCCGTTGACATTCGTTCGGGTGACTGCCTTACTTACGGCCCAGAACGGTCATGAGCGTCAGCGACAAGCCCTGGCTGGCTGACCGGCAACCCTCGCTCCGCGGTGGGGTGCCCCAGGTGACGACCGGACCGACGTTTCGGTGACGACGTATCGGTAAGCGCGAGGGCCCCACAAGGGGCCGGAACAGTGACGGTGAAGGACATGTACGCAGCTCGACGGACGGCGCCCCGCCGCACCCGGGGCTGCGTACGGCCGTACCTCGACGTCCTGGTCGCCGACCGCGCGGTCGACCTCCTCCGTGTGAACAGCGCACTGTGTACCGCACCGGGCCGCGCCCGCTGCCGGGGCTGAACCTCCCCTTCGCCCCGCAGCCGCGTTCCTGACCGACGAACACCGCCCGAGCGGTGTGCCGTTGTCCGCCCCACCCCGGTCTTCGTACGCATCCCGTGCGCCCGTGCCCCGTTCGCCGCCGCAGCCGTGGTTTCCGCCGCCCTGCCCGAGCGACGCGGCCCGCCCACGTCTGTCGTGCCGTGACCCGGGGTGTCCGACTCCCGCCGGAGCCCCACATGAGTGAACCCCCAGGCGGCGTGACCCTCGCCGAGGCACCCGTCCCCGACGTACCGTCAGAGAAGCTCGCCGCCCAGCGAGTCCAGCCGCTGCGCAGGCCGGGCCGCTTCATCGCCACCGCCGTGGCGCTGGTCCTGGTCGCCCAGTTCGTCCACGGACTGATCTCCAACCCGTTCTACCAGTGGGACCGCTTCGGCTACTGGTTCCTGCGGCCCGTGATCCTCGACGGACTGCTGATCACCCTCGAAGTCACCGCCTACAGCGCGGTGTTGGGCCTCCTCGGCGGCATCCTGCTGGCCCTCGCCCGGCTCTCGAAGAGCCCGGTGCTGCGCGCGGTCAGCTGGACCTACGTCTGGGCGCTGCGCTCCATCCCGCTCATCGTGCTGCTGCTCTTCCTCTACAACTTCAGTGCCCTGTACAAGACGTTGAGCGTGGGCGTGCCCTTCGGACCCGCCTTCTTCTCCTTCGACGAGTCCCGGCTCGCCACCGACATGGTCATCGCGGTCGTCGGCCTCAGCCTCAACGAGGCCGCCTACGCGGCCGAGGTGGTCCGCGGCGGCATCCTCTCCGTCGACCAGGGCCAGCACGAGGCGGCCGGTGCGCTCGGCCTGCCCAAGGGCTACCAGTTCCGCCGGATCGTCTTCCCGCAGGCCCTGCGGTCGATCACTCCGAACTACGTCAACCAGCTGATCGGCCTGGTCAAGGCCACCTCGCTGGTCTTCTACGTGTCGCTGCTCGATCTGTTCGGCACCGCCCAGACCATGGGCGCCACCTACCCCGGCGACATCGTGCCGCTGCTGCTGGTGGTCACCGTCTGGTACCTGATCCTCACGAGCCTCGTGTCCGTCGTCCAGTTCTACGTCGAGCGGTACTACGCCCGGGGCGCCACGCGCTCCCTGCCGCCGACGCCGTTGCAGAAGCTGCGGACCGCCCTCACCGACCTGCGGGCCCGCATCCGCCGGGAGGCCGCCGTATGAGCACCGAGACCGTCGACACCGTGCAGAACGCCGGAACCGTACAGAACGCCGAGACCGGGCGGAGCGCCGAGACCGGGCAGAACGCCGAGACCGCCGGGATCGTGCCCGCCGCCGTCGAGGTGCACGACGTCCACAAGTGGTACGGCGCCCACCGGGTCCTGGACGGGGTGAGCCTGACCGTGCGGCCCGGCGAGGTCACCGTGATCCTCGGGCCGTCCGGCTCCGGCAAGTCCACCCTGCTGCGGGTCATCAACCACCTGGAGAAGCCGGAGATCGGCCATGTCAGCGTCAACGGCGAGCCGATCGGCGTCCGCCGGCACGGCGACCGGCTGCGCGAACTGAGCGAACGGGCCATCCTGACCCAGCGCAGCCGCATCGGCTTCGTCTTCCAGAACTTCAACCTCTTCCCGCACCTGACCGTGCTGGACAACGTGGCCGCAGCCCCGGTGGCGACCGGCAGGCTCGCCAAGCCCGCGGCGCTGGAGCTGGCCCGCGAACTCCTCGGCCGGGTCGGTCTGGCCGACAAGGCCGCCGCCTACCCGCGCCAGTTGTCCGGCGGCCAGCAGCAGCGCGTCGCCATCGCCCGCGCCCTCGCGCTGCGCCCCGGCGTCATCCTGTTCGACGAGCCGACCTCCGCGCTCGACCCCGAGCTGGTCGGCGAGGTCCTCGCCGTCATCAAGGACCTCGCGACCAGCGGCACCACGCTCGTCATCGTCACCCACGAGGTCGGCTTCGCCCGTGAGGTCGCCGACCGGGTCGTCTTCATCGACGGCGGAAAGATCGTCGAACAGGGCCCGCCGAGGGAAGTCCTCGACAGACCGCGGCACGAGCGGACGCGGGACTTCCTCAGCAAGGTGCTCTGACACCGACGCGCCCCAAGACCTCCCCCCCCCACGCCTGACCCTCTCCACCCTCTGAGCCACAAAGGACTGCCATGTCTGCCCACTTCACCCGACGCAGCCTGATTCGCGGCATCACCGCGGCGACCGCGGTCGCCACCCTCGCCACCGGGCTCGCCGCCTGCGGTGGGGACAGCGAGGCGGCCACCAAGACCGACAGCGCCGCCTCCGGCAGTGTCACGGTCGGCCGGGTGTCCAACGGCGCCGCCAAGGAGACCGTCCTCAAGGTCGCCGAGGTCAAGTCCATCAGCGCCGAACTGCCCGCCGCCGTCAAGAAGAGCGGCAAGCTGAACATCGGCATCGGCGCCCTGCCGTCCGGGTTCGCCCCGCTGGCGTACGTCGGCGACGACCAGAAGACCCTCACCGGCGCCGAGCCCGACCTCGGCCGACTGGTGGCCGCGGTCCTCGGTCTGACCCCCGAGACGAAGAACTTCACCTGGGAGAACCTCTTCGTCGGCATCGACAGCGGCAAGGTCGACGTCGCCTTCTCGAACGTCACCGACACCGAGGAGCGCAAGAAGAAGTACGAGTTCGCCTCGTACCGGCAGGACAACCTCGGCTGGGAGGTCAAGAAGTCCAGCACCTGGAACTTCGACGGCAACTACGAGAACCTCGCCGGCCTGACCGTCTCCGTGGGCTCCGGAACCAACCAGGAGAAGATCCTCCTGGAGTGGAAGAAGAAGCTCGAGGCCGAGGGCGAGAAGCTGACCGTCAAGCACTACCCGGACAACAACGGCCTCTACCTGGCGCTCAACAGCGGCAAGATCGACGCCTACTTCGGCCCCAACCCCGGCATCGCCTACCACGCCGCCCAGACCGCGGGCACCCCCACCGCGACCCGCAACGCGGGCACCTTCTCCGGTGCCGGCGAGACGCTCCAGGGCCTGATCGCCGCCACCGCCAAGAAGGACAGCGGCCTGGCCAAGCCCCTCGCCGACGCCATCAACTACCTGATCCAGAACGGGCAGTACGCCAAGTGGCTGGCCGCCTACAACCTCTCCAACGAGGCCGTCGCCAAGTCCGAGGTCAACCCGCCCGGCCTGCCGCTGGACAACTCCTGATCGAACGTCATGACCGCGATGACCCATGCAGGTTGAGTGAGGAACGACGGAAATGACAGGAAGGGACTCCGCCTCCGTGGCCACCCCGATCGACCTCCGCGGAGGCGGAGCTCCGACCGTCACCCACCCGCACCCCCTCGACAACGCCGTGTGGGCAGCGCTCGACGGCCCGCTCGCCCACCTCGCCCACCGCGTCGGCCGCGCGGCCCGCTGCCCGGCCGACGTCTACGACTTCGCCGCCCTGGCCGACCTGCTCGCCTTCGTCGGCTCCGGAACGGCCGTACGCGTCAAGCCCGTTGAACGGGTTCCCGACGGCCGGGAGGTGATCGGCGGGGGCGAGGGCGTACAACTCGCCGCCATCGAGGAGTTCCGCACCGAACCGGCGCCCGAGGCCGTACGCCTGGGCCCCGACGACGTGCCGGAGATCCTCGACCTCGTCGCCCGCACCCGACCCGGCCCCTTCCTCCGGCGGACCATCGACCACGGCGCCTGCCTCGGCATCCGTCGCCGGGGCCGTCCGATCGCCATGGCGGGCGAGCGAGGCGAGACGGGGGTCCCCCCGGCCGAAGGCTGGGGGAGGCTGCGGGTGCCCGGCCCAAGGCTGGGGGAGGCTGCGGGTGCCCGGCCGGACCGAGATCAGCGCCGTCCGCACCGACCCCGACCTCCCCCACTCTCGGCTTCGTTCGAGCGGGGGGACCCCCATCGCCCAGGGTCTCGCCACCCGGCCGATCCGCGCGGTGGGCGCCGGTGTCCGCGAGCGAGGCGACAGCCCGTTCCTGCACGCCGCCGCCGACAACGCCCCCGCGATCCGCCTGTACGAGTCCCTCGGCTTCGCCCTGCGCCGCCGCTCGACCGTCGCGCAGGTCCGCACGCCGGGAACATCCGGCGGGGTCGGGGCGTTCCGAGTCATGTCGAGATGTATGAGGCGCCGCCCGGCGCCCGCAACGAGGGAGGTGCGGCCGTGACCCACATACGCCATGCCGTACACCTCCACTCCCGGCCCCACATCGACCTCCAGCGCGTGGCCGGCGCGCTCTGTTGCTCCTGACGTACCCCACTGCCGCACCCCTGTCATGGGTGGCGTGCGCTCTCGTACGGACCTCCAGGAAGGCATCCTCGTGTCCTCGACCCCCTCTTCTCCACTGCATCTCGCCGTCGCTCTGGACGGCACCGGCTGGCACCCCGCCTCCTGGCGCGAGCCGGTCGCCCGCCCCCGTGAGCTGTTCACCGCCGGATACTGGGCCGACCTGGTCGCCGAGGCCGAGCGCGGCCTGCTCGACTTCGTGACCATCGAGGACGGCCTCGGCCCGCAGTCCTCCCACTTCCTGGACCCGGACGACCGCACCGACCAGGTCCGCGGCCGCCTCGACGCCGTCCTCATCGCCTCCCGCGTCGCCCCGCTCACCCACCACATCGGGCTGGTCCCGACCGTGGTGGCCACGCACACCGAGCCGTTCCACATCTCCAAGGCGATCGCCACCCTCGACTACGTCAGCACCGGCCGCGCGGGCCTGCGCGTCCAGATCAGCGCCCGCCCCACCGACGCCGCCCACTTCGGCCGCCGCACGATCCCCCGCATCGAGGCCCACGACAGCCCGGACAGCCAGGAACTGGTGACGGACCTCTTCGACGAGGCCGCCGACTACGTGGAGGCCGTCCGCAGGCTCTGGGACAGCTGGGAGGACGACGCGGAGATCCGGGACCTGGCGACGGGCCGCTTCGTCGACCGCGACAAGCTCCACTACATCGACTTCGAGGGCCGCCACTTCAGCGTCAAGGGGCCCTCCATCACCCCGCGCCCGCCACAGGGCCAGCCCCTGGTCACCGCCCTCGCCCACGACACCGTCCCCTACCGGCTCGTGGCCCGCGCAGCCGACGTCGGCCATGTCACCCCGCACGACACCGACCAGGCCCGCGCGATCGTCGCCGAGATCCGCGCCGAACAGGAGTCGGCCGGGCGGGCCGCCGAGCCGCTGCACCTCTTCGGCGACCTCGTGGTCTTCCTCGACGACGACCCGGCCCAGGCCGCCGCCCGGCGCGACCGCCTCGACGCCCTCGCCGGCGAGGAGTACACCAGCGACGCCCGGATATTCACCGGCTCGCCCGCCCAACTCGCCGACCTGCTCCAGGAGTTGCAGGCGACCGGGCTGACCGGCTTCCGGCTGCGCCCCGCCGTCGCGGGCCATGACCTGCCGGCCATCACCCGGGGCCTGGTCCCCGAACTCCAGCGCCGCGACGCGTTCCGCCACGCCTACGAGGCCGACACGCTGCGCGGGCTGCTCGGCCTGTCCCGCCCCGCCAACCGCTACGCCGCAGCCTGAGCCGGACGGAGAGCCGACCACCATGAGCAAGCCCCAGAAGCAGATCCGTCTCGCCGCGCACTTCCCCGGCGTCAACAACACCACCGTGTGGAGCGATCCGCAGGCAGGCAGCCACATCGAGTTCAGCTCCTTCGCCCACTTCGCGCGCACCGCCGAACGCGCCAGGTTCGACTTCCTCTTCCTCGCCGAGGGCCTCAGGCTGCGCGAACAGGGCGGCAAGATCTACGACCTGGACGTGGTCGGCCGCCCCGACACCTTCACCGTGCTCGCCGCGCTCGCCGCCGTCACCGAACACCTGGGCCTCACCGGCACCATCAACTCCACCTTCAACGAGCCCTACGAGGTCGCCCGGCAGTTCGCCAGCCTCGACCATCTCTCCGGCGGGCGCGCCGCCTGGAACGTCGTCACGTCCTGGGACGCCTTCACCGGCGAGAACTTCCGCCGCGGCGGCTTCCTCCCGCAGGACGAGCGGTACTCCCGCGCCAAGGAGTTCCTCGCCACGACCCAGGAACTCTTCGACTCCTGGCGGGGCGACGAGATCGTCGCCGACCAGAGCACCGGAGTCTTCCTCCAGGACGCCAAGGCCGGGGCCTTCGTCCACGAGGGCCGGCAGTTCGACATCCAGGGCCGATTCAACGTCCCGCGCAGTCCCCAGGGCCGCCCGGTGATCTTCCAGGCCGGCGACTCCGAGGAGGGCCGCGAGTTCGCCGCCTCGTCCGCCGACGCGATCTTCAGCCGGTACGCCACCCTCAAGGACGGCCAGGCCTTCTACACGGACGTCAAGAACCGCCTCGCCAAGTACGGCCGCCGCCACGACCAGCTGCTCATCCTCCCCGCCGCCACCTTCGTGCTCGCCGACACCGACGCCGAGGCCGAGGAACTCGCCAGGGAGGTGCGCAGCCAGCAGGTCAGCGGGGCCACCGCGCTCAAGCACCTGGAGTTCGTCTGGAACCGGGACCTGTCGTCGTACGACCCGGAAGGGCCCCTCCCCGACATCGACCCGGACGTCGGCGACAACCACATCTCCAAGGGCCGCGCCCAGGTCCGGATGTACCGCGACCCGCTGGCCACCGCCCGCGAATGGCGCGAACTGGCCGCCGCCAACCACTGGTCCATCCGTGACCTGGTCATCAACACCGGAAACCGGCAGAGCTTCATCGGCTCCCCGGAGACCGTCGCCCGCACGATCAACCACTTCGTGCAGGCCGACGCCGGCGACGGGTTCATCCTGGCCCCGCACATCACCCCGACCGGCCTCGACGAATTCGCCGACAAGGTCGTCCCGCTCCTCCAGGAACAGGGCGTCTTCCGCACGGAGTACGAGGGGACCACGCTTCGGGACCACCTCGGTCTCGTCCACCCGGACCGGGGATAGGCGGTGTGGCCGGGGACACGTCGCCCTCCCCCGAGGTGACGTGTCCCCGGCGCTTCCCCCGGCGCCGGAACATGGTCTCCGGACGGCGGCCCCTACGCCGTCGCGCCGCTCACCAGCACATGACCGCCGTCTCGCCCGAACCCCAGCCGGAGTACAGGCGCACGCGCACGAAGTAGCGGCGGCCCCGGACGAGCCGGACCCTGATCGTGGCGTTGCGCGGCGTGCCCGCGTCGTCGTGGCCCGCGAGGAAACGGGGCTCGCCGTCCCGCTCCTCGAAGGCCACGACCACCGAGTCGCTCTCCCCGAACGTGCCGAAGGCGTAGTCCCGGGTCTCGCGCGGCTCGACGGTGAAGTCGGCCTGCTCGCCCGGCCCCAGCGACAGCGGAACCGACCGGAACGGCACCAGCGCGGGCGGCCGGGACGCGTCGAGGGGCGGATACCAGCCGAGGACGAACTCCTTGTCCAGCGGCGACAGCGAGCCGGGCGGATGCACACCCCCGCGGAACTGCTCCGGCTCCAGGACCAGCCCCGCCGAGAAGGGGTACTCCATCACGGACTGCGGATCCCACACCGACCCGTTGACCTCGGCCGGGTCCAGCTTGCGCAGGATGTTGAAGTACGTGCGGTCCCGGCTCCAGTGGTTGGGCGGCCCCGCCAGATCGGCATACACGGCCTCGTCGTCCCAGTGCAGGCCGGCGAACGGGCTCTGGTGCTCGTGCTGCATGCCGAGCGCGTGCCCGATCTCGTGCAGGGCCGTGGTGCGCTCCCCGGGCGCGGTCAGGTCCCACCCGAAGTTCATGGTGCGCTCGCCCCGCCCGGCCGACAGCGTGTCCCGGCCCACCGCCGACCACGAGCCGTCACCCGTCTGGAAGCCGATGCGCAGTTCTGCCTCCGAACGGTCGGCGACCTCGGTGAAGGACACCCCGATGCCCAGCTCCCGCCACTCGCGGAAGCAGTCGCGCACGATCTCGCGCTGGTCCTCGCCGCCGACCCAGGTCACCCACCGGGTCCCCGCGGACCCGGGCAGCGGTATGACCGACCCGTCGGCCTCGCCGTCGAAGAAGCAGTAGTGCAGCACGGTGCCGTTGACCCACATCCGCCGCCCGCTCATCAGCGCGCCGAGCCGCTCGACGGCCAGCCCCGGGGCGAACGCGGGGGCCGACTGCTGGGCGAGCGAGCAGTAACGGGCGGTCATGGACTCCAGGTTGCCGTGCGGCACCGCTGGGGAGCGTGAGTCGGGGCCTACTCAATTCCCCCTGTATCAGGGGTGAGTATGCCTGCTCCCATAGAGGTGACGACCTTTGAGCCCCGAGCCAGGACCTTGCGACTGCCGTGGCCGTTCACCGGCCGGGACGAGGAACTCGACCTCGTCCGCCGCTCCTTGGCGGCGGGCCGGCCCGGCATCGCGGTCACCGGAGCGGCGGGCTGCGGCCGCACCCGCCTGGCCGCCGAGGCGGTGCGCGGCGCCGACTGCGTCCGGGTGGCCGGCACCCCCGAGACCCGCGGCCTGCCCTTCGCCGCGTTCGCCCATCTGCTCCCCGAACACGTCACTCTGCCCAGAGCAGTCCAACTCCTTTCCCCAGTACGGCTGTTGATGGTCGACGACGCGCATCTGCTGGACGACGCCTCCGCCGCGCTGCTCCATCAGCTGGCGGTCCAGGGCCGCACCCGACTGCTGGTCCTCGTCACGGAGGGCGTGTCGGTGCCCGACGCGGTCTCCCGCCTGTGGACCGGCGAGCTGCTGCCCCGTCTCGCCCTGGAAGCCCTGCCCCGCGAGGACACCGCCCCACTCCTCACGGCTGCCGCCGGGGGCCCCGTGGAGCCGCTCACCGTCAACCGGCTGCACCGTCTGTGCGGGGGCGACCTGCGCCTGCTGCGGGACCTGCTGGACGCGCTGCGCGAGCAGGAGCTGTTCACCCGGGTCCCCGAGACCGACGAACGGACCTGGCGCGGCCGGATCCCGGTCACCCCGGCGCTGCGCGAACGAGCCGCCGCCGTCCTCGCCCGCGCCTGCCCCGACGAACGCGAGACCCTCGACCGCCTCGCCTTCGCCGAACCCCTGCCGCTGCCGGCGGACACCCTGGACCTCGCGGTCCTGGAACGCCTGGAGGCGGACGGCCTGCTGGAGGTCGGCGCGGAGGCGGACGGCGACGCCCCGACCGTCCGCCTGGCCCACGCCCTGCACGGGCCGGTGCTGCGTGCCGCGGCCGGGCGGCTGCGCGCGCGGCGGCTCACCGGCGGCCGACGGCCCGTCGCGCCCGCCCTCGGCGCGGAGGCGGCCGAGCTGACCCGTCGCATCGAGCGGGCCGACGTCCGCCGGACGCCCACGCCCGTGGGGGAGTGGATCCTCGCGGAGGGGGAACCGGTACCGCCGTGGTACGCCGCCGTCCGCGCACGGTTCTCACGGCTGCGGGGAGAACTGCGCGAGGCGGCGGCCTGGGCGCGGGAGGGCCTGGCAGCCACCCCGCACGACCCCGCCTGCCGCACCGAACTCGCCCTGGCAGCGGTCCAGTCGGGGCAGACCTGGCCCCTCGCCGCCCGCGGAGACCTGGACGAGGCCCTGAAGACACTCAGGACCACCGACGCAGACCCTGACGCCGACCCCGGCACCGATTCCGGTGACTCCTACGCCGTCTACGACGCCGTACGCCTGGGCGCTCCGGAGCGTGCCGTCCGTCTCCTCCCTCCCGACGGCGTCCTCGCCCAGCACGCCCGAGCGCTCGCCCGTGCCGACGGCCCCGCCCTGGACCTGGCGGCCGCCGGGCTGGAGCAGCGCGGGTTCCTCCTCTTCGCCGCCGAGGCGTACGCGCAGGCCGTACGGGCCCACCGGGACGCCGGCGCGGCCCGCACCGCCCGTACCCGTGCCGTCGCGCTGGCCCGGCGCTGCCAGGGGGCGCGCACCCCGGCCCTGGCGGGTCTGGTCCTGGGCGAACTCACCGCCCGCCAGCGGCAGATCGTCACGCTCGCCGCGGCCGGCCTCAGCAACCGTCAGATCGCCGAACGCCTCACCCTGTCCGTCCGCACCGTGGGCAACCACCTCTACAGCGCCTACACCCGCCTCGGCGCCGGCGACCGCGGAGCCCTCCCCTGGCTGGTCGAACGGCCCGACGCGCAACCGGCGTGACCGGATGGGCGTTTCACGCCGCGCCGAACGCCGTGAACGCCCAGCCCGTCGCCTGGTGCACCGTGTCGTCCGGCAGGGCCGCTCGCGCGTCGCGCAGGGATTCCGCCAGGGAGAGGCCGGTGCTGAGGCCCTTGTGCAGGGCCAGCATCAGGGGGACGACCGCCGCGTCGTTGACGGGTGCGCTGCTCGCCACCACGCCCGCCGTGCCCAGCGGGAGCAACGCCGTGACCAGGCCGAGGAGTTCGTCCGCGCCGACCGACGCGAGCCGGGCGGTGTCGCAGCTGGAGAGGATGATCCGGTACGGGCTGCGGGCGAGCCGTTCGAAGTCGTGGACGATCAGCGGGCCGTCCGCCATCCGCAGCGACGAGAACATCGGGCTGTCGCCGCGGAAGGTGCCGTGCGCGGCGATGTGCGCCAGCGCGGCCCCGTCCAACTCCCGCAGCACACGCGACACATGGGCCTCATCCTGCTCCAGCACGACCGGAGTGCCGTACCGCCCGGCGACCTCGGGCACCTCCGCGCCGCCGGTCGCCAGCCCGGGGCCCCGGACCAGGACCTGCCGGCCGCCCGGAGGCGGCTCGGTCTCCCGCGCGCGCAGCCAGCCGCTCGCCGACGGCGACACGCTGACCACCCGCTCGCGCAGCGACGGCAGCAGCGCCCACGGCACCCGGTGCAGCCGGGCCGGCGGCACCACCACGAGCGGACCCGAGCCGAGGTGCTTCGAGGCCTCGCCCAGGAGCAGTTCCTCCAGCCGCGCTCCCGCCGCCTCCACCACCGGCAGCCGGCCCTCCGCACCCGGATGGGCGAGCCGCCGCAGCCCGGCCTGGACGTGCTCGGCCTCCCGCTCCGCCTCGGCCAGCAGCCCGCCCGCGAACCGGCGCACCCGCCCGCCTCCGCACAGCAGCACCTGAACCCGCCCGTCCAGCACGGCCAGTTCGACCAGCCGCCCCGTGCCGAGCCGCTCCAGCAGCCGCCCCGCGTCGAACCGGTCACCGCCGAACCGCTCGCCGCCCCAGGGCGTGACCCCGCGGATGTGCAGGGTCCGGGAGCGGATCTCCCGTTCCAGGCGGCGCTGTTCACGCTCCAGCGTGGGCACGGGCCGGCCGTCCATCCGGGCCGCCTCCGCGCGGGCGGCGATCACCCGGAACGCGGTCAGCCCGCTCAGCAGCGCCGGATCGGCCGGCGGCCGGGTCGGTGGCGTCGACAGCGCCGTCGCCCGCCAGCGCTCGCTCCACGCCAGCAACTGCCGCGGCCCGCCCCGCTCCAGACTGACCTCCTGGGCCAGCGCGGCGAGTTCGGCGCCCTGCGCGGTGGCCCGGGCCCGCAGCTCCGAGGCGCCCAGCGTCGTCCGGTGGGCGTCGAGGACGTCCAGCCCGCGCCGGCAGGCCTCCAGCACGCCCCGGTCCGAGCCGGTGGCCCGCGCCCACAGCGCCTGCGCCGCCCAGCCCGTCATCCGTGCCAGCGGCGGACCGCTGCGCCGGCTGCGCGCCGCGATCTGCAGATACCGCTCGGCGTCCGTGCTCCAGTTCAGGCCCAGCGCGATCCGGCCCGCCAGCAGCCAGGCCTCCGGCGCGGCCGGCGCCTGGAAGGCGGCCAGCCGCTCGGCGAGCCTGGCGGCGTCCGCGACCAGCCGGCCCGAGCCGCGTCCGGTGGCCACCCGCGCCTCGATCAGGACCAGCCGCGCGTGCGTCTCCCACCAGGTGCGCCGCTGCCCCGCGAACAGCCGTTCGGCCACCGCCGCGCGGGCGATCGCCGTCCCCGGATCGCCCGCCAGCCGCGCCGCCCTGGCGGCCACGAGGAGCAGCTCGGCCTTGCGGGTGGACTGTCCGCCGATGCCGTCCAGCACCCCGGTCGCGGCGTCCGCCTCGGCCAGCGCCTCCGGGGCGAGCCCGGCCGCCATCAGGACCTCGCAGCGCCGGATGGTGAGCATGAACGTGGGCGTGCCGAGCTTGGCGTACCGCTCCTGTGCCTCGTCCAGCAGCCGTAGCGCCGCCGGGACGTCCCCCGAGTGGAACGCGGCCAGCCCGCGGCTCTCCACGGCGTCCGCCTTGTCGTGCTCCTGGCCGGTGGTGTCCCACAGCGCCTCGGCGGCCGTGAAGTCCGCCTCCGCCCGGTCGACCGTCCCCAGGGCCAGGTGCACGGTGGCGCGCAGGGTGAGGGCGCGCGCCGTCCAGATGACGTCGTCCGCCTGCCGCAGCACGGGAATCGCCCGCCGGACGTCCTCCAGCGCCTCGCGGTGATGGCCGAGGACCCAGAGGGAGAAGGCCCGCCGGTAGAGCACCCGCGCGCGGGTGTGGCCGCTCCCGCGCTCGACGCCCCGCTCGAACGCGGCCAGCCCCTGCCGGGTGCGGCCGGCGTGCACCAGTGCCACACCGAGCGTGCCGAGGACGTCCGCCTCCCGCTCGGCCGAGTCCGCGCGCGCGGCGAGATCCCGGGCGCGGCGCAGATGGTCGAGGGCGAGACGCATGTCGCCCCACTCCCGCTGCCAGATGCCGATCACCTGGTGGGCGACCGAGGCGTGCAACGGCGTCGGATCGGTGTCGAGCACTCCTTGCGCCCGCGACAACGCGTCGCCCGGGGCGGCGAACACCATCGGCAGCAGTTCGAGAACCGTGTCGTTTCCCGCTGTCACTCCACGGATGGTAGTGCTCCGTTCCGCCGATCACACCGGTTCGGCACCGTATCCACCAGTAACAATTGGACGTCGTGTCAACGGACTCGGCGAGACGGGGGCGCATTCGGGGGGCGCGTTAGGGGCGGCGGGAAGGCGGGGCGAGGGAGGGGGCGCGCGGGCGCAACCGCACCACCCTCATCTGCTCTCGCACCACCCCCATCCGCCGTCGCACCACCTGTATCAGACGGCCGTCTCGCGGGTCTTGCTGAAGACCACCGGCTGTAGGGGAGGACATGCCATGGCACCACAGCGATTCCACGAGCAGTTCGACCAGATCCAACGCTCGCTGCCCGACGTCCCGTTGGCGATGGGGCCGGACGACTCCGCCGAGTTCATCTACGAGAAGGGCGTCGTCCTCGCCCGCGACGGCGAGGAGGCCCAGGTCGTCGAGGACGCCGTCCGCTCGCACTTCACCGCGACCGACGGCCTGGTCCCGGACCACGTGCGCCGGGCGGGCCCGCAGGCCAACCGCTCCGGCATCACCCGCATCCGGGTGGGGGACCCGGGAGAGGGCGGCCGCGCCGCCGACCACGCCGTCGCGGGGGCCCTGCGTGCGCTGCGGGAGACGGAGGGGCGCGCCGGCCGCCGACTGATCAGCCGCAACCACGTGGTGTCGATCGCTGTCAACGCCTGCCCCGGCGACGAGCCGGTGCCCGCCCCGCGCACCGAGCCGCCCAACCCGTCCGCGGCCGAGGCGGCCCACGACCCGGCGAGCGCGATCGGCGTCCTCGTCGTCGACACCGGCCTCACGCACGACTACCGCTCCTACCCGCCGCTCGCCCACACCGAGGGCGACGCCCAGATCAGGGAGACCGACGACGAGGGGATCCTCCAGCAGTACGTCGGCCACGGCACGTTCATCGCCGGACTCGTCGCGGCCGTCGCGCCGAACACCGACGTCACCGTGCGGGGCACCCTCAACGACGCCGGCGCGATCCTGGAGTCCGAGTTCGGCGAGAGGCTCTTCGACGCCGTCGCGGACGGCTGGCCCGACATCATCAGCCTCTCCGCCGGCACCTCCAACGGACGCGTCGACGGCCTCCTCGGCGTCGCCGCCTTCATGGAGGAACTCCGGTCCCAGCACACTCTGTTGGTGGCCGCCGCCGGCAACAACGCCGGCGCCGCGCCCTTCTGGCCCGCCGCCTACGCCTCCCTGCCCGACCACGCCGACGCGGTGCTGTCGGTGGGCGCGCTGCGCGGCGACGGCGAGTTCGGCGCCTGCTTCAGCAACCACGGCGCGTGGGTGAAGGTCTACGCCCCGGGAGAGCGCCTCACCAGCGCCTTCACCGGCTTCGACACACCCGTCCCGTACGTCTACCAGCACTCCACCTACGAGGCCTGCCGCTACGGTTTCACCTACGCCTGCACCTGCCGATCCCCGCGCCACACCGGTGTGTTGAGCGAGGCGCAGCAGGTCAGCCCGGGCAAGCCGGACCAGGTGATGTTCGAGGGACTGGCGTCCTGGAGCGGTACGTCCTTCGCGACCCCCCTGGTGGCCGGGCTCGTCGCCGCCCACATGAGCGCGAACCGGATGACCGCCCCACGGGCCGCCGCCGCCCAACTCCTCGCCGGGAACACGGAGTTCGCGGAGGTGCGCGGTGCGCACGTGCCGGCCCTGCTTCCGCCCACCTGGCGCCCGGTCCCGGTGGGTCCGCAGTGAGGGCCGCATGAGGTCCGAGACAGGCCCCGCCACGGCGTACGATGACAGGCCGTACACGAGGGGTGGGGCCGTGGACCGTAGTGATGTCGGCGCGCTCGTCCAGTCAGCCGTCGACGGTGACACGGCGGCCTGGAAAGCGCTGGTGGACGGGCTGAGCCCACTGGTGTGGTCGGTCGTGCGCGCACACCGGCTCTCGGACGCCGACGGGCACGAGGTGTACCAGACCGTCTGGTTCCGCTTCGCCCAGCACCTGGGCCGGATCAGGGAGCCGCACAAGGCGGGTTCATGGCTCGCGAGCACCGCGCGCAACGAGTGCCTGAAAGTGATCAAGGGTTTGCGCCGGCTGACCCCTACGGACGATCCCCTGCTGCTCGACCGGGCCAGCGAGGACCGCACCCCGGAGCAGTCGGTGCTCGACTCGGAGGAGGCGGCCGCGCAGAGCGAGCGGGTCCGCTTCCTCTGGCAGGAGTTCGAGGCCCTCGGCGACCGCTGCCGACAACTGCTGCGGGTGCTGATCGCCTCGCCGCCGCCCAGTTATCAGGAGGTGTCGGCCGCCCTGGGCATCGCCGTCGGCAGCATCGGACCGATGCGCCAGCGATGCCTGCGCCGCCTGCGCGCCCGACTCGACGCACGGGGAGCTCTGTGAGCGACATGAACGACATCAATGACATGAGCGACGGCGAGCCGGACGACTTCTTCGGCGAAGTCCCCTTCGTCGACGAGGAGTTCGACCACGACCGGATGGAGGAGGAGCTCCGCGAGGCCACCGCCATCCTGGACCCGGTCCCCGCGGAGCTGCGGCGGCTCGCCATCGAGGCCTACGCACTGCACGACCTGGACGCACGGATCGCCGAGCTGACGTTCGACTCACTGGTCGACGCCATCCCGGTGCGCGGAGCGGTGGACGTGCCGCGGATGCTGACCTTCCACACGGGCGGACTGACGGTCGACGTCGAGGTCACCCGGGAGGGGTTGCTGGGGCAGCTGCTGCCGCCCCAGTCGGCCTCGATCGAGGTGCTGCACGGCCCCCGCGCGGGCGCCGCCCTCACCGCCGACGACATGGGCCGCTTCGCCTGCGACGCACCGCCGACCGGCCCGTTCGCGCTGCGGCTGCGAACCGGCGGGGAGGTGGTCGTGACGGAGTGGCTGCGCGCGTGACGCCGGACGCTCAGGAGACGGCGTCCACCAGGGCCGCCAGGGCCGAGGCGAGTCGGGTCAGCCCCGGCCCGGCCGGCCCGCCGGGCTCGCTCATGTAGGTGTCCCGCCGGATCTCCACCATCAGCGCGCTCACCCGCGGCTCCTTCCCGTAGTGCTCCAGCGGTACGTACGTCCCCGCGAACGGGCTGTCGAGCCCGGTCTCCCCGATCTCCGCGAACGCCCTCCGCGCGGCGGCGAGCAGCTCGGGCGGGGTGTGGAAGGCGTCGGTGCCCAGACAGACCGGCGGCCGCGGGCCGTCGCCGTGGAGTTCGTAGGGCAGCGGCTCGGTCGGGTAGGAGTGCACGTCGACGACGACGGCCCGGCCGACGGCCGCCAGACGCTCGGCGACGGCGTCGGTCATCGCCTGCGCGTACGGCCGGAAGTAGCGGGCGAGAAGTCCCTCGACCTCGACACCGCCACCGGCATCCGTATCCGTATCCGTATCCGTGCCGGTGTCCTCCGGCCGCAGCGGCTCCCGGTGCGTGGTCCGCGTGTACACGGCGCCCATGCCGACGGCGCGCATCTCCTCCCGCTCGTCCGGAAACCGCTCCGGATCGACGACCAGCCGTGACAGCCGGTTGACGAACCGCCAGGGCGTCACGCCGGCCCGCGCGGCCGCCTCCTCGGCGATCTCCGCGGTGTGCGAGTCGGTGATGTGGTCCAACTCCCGCTCCAGCGCCCCGTCGTCCAGCACGATGCCCGCGCGCGCCTCGGCCGGTATCGCCCGCGCCGAGTGCGGCACATGGAGGATCACCGGGGAACCGGCGGCGCCGGGCAGGAACGCGAAGGGCGGTGCGGCTGGGGTCATCGGGCTGCTCCCGGGGCGTTGTCAGTGGCGTGGTGCATGATCGGAGATGTCATCACAACACGACGGGGAAACGGGCGGGGCGGGCATGGCCGTGAGCAACGAGCAGGTGGCGGGACACGCGTTCCTGAAGGCGCTGTACCGATCCGACCACTACCCCGACGAGGTGCTGGACCGGGGCAAGGGGATCCTGCTGCGCCTGTGCGAGCGCGTCGAGACCGAGCGGCCTTCCGACCTCGCCGCGCTGTACGCCCTGACCCAGGCCGCCACCGAGGAGTTCAACGACCTCCAGGAAGCGTTCCGGGAGGCCGGCAGCGAGCTCGAGACGGTCGCCCGGGAGGAGACAGCCGGGGACTTCTGGTTCGTCGCCCGCGTCTACGGCTTCGAGGACGCGGACGTCGAGAAGCTGATCGCCACCCGCGACTGGTGACGGCTGCGCCACCCCCGGGCGGGCTGGAGGACGACAAACCTCCGCCCCGGCCGGGCTGGAGGACGACAAACCTCCGCCCCGGCCGGGCCATGTGCCGGTCGGGGCGGAGGTCGGTGAGGGTGGGGGGAGCGGGGGTCAGCTCAGGGACGCCAGCGCTTCGTTCCACGTGGTGGACGGGCGCATGACCGCCGCGGCCTTGGCCGGGTCGGGCTGGTAGTAGCCGCCGATGTCGGCCGGCTCGCCCTGGACGGCGTTCAGCTCGTCGACGATGGTCTGCTCGTTCGCGGACAGCGTCTCCGCGAGGGACGCGAACGCCTTCGCCAGGTCCGCGTCGTCGGTCTGCGCCGCGAGTTCCTGCGCCCAGTACAGGGACAGGAAGAAGTGGCTGCCGCGGTTGTCGATGCCGCCGACGCGACGGGTCGGGGACTTGTCCTCGTTGAGGAAGGTCGCCGTGGCGCGGTCGAGGGTGTCGGCGAGGACCTGGGCGCGGGTGTTGCCGGTGGCCGTCGCGCACTGCTCCAGGGACGGGACCAGCGCGAAGAACTCACCGAGCGAGTCCCAGCGCAGGTAGTTCTCCTTGACCAGCTGCTGGACGTGCTTCGGGGCGGAGCCGCCCGCACCCGTCTCGAACAGGCCGCCGCCCGCCATCAGCGGGACGACCGACAGCATCTTGGCGCTGGTGCCCAGCTCCAGGATGGGGAAGAGGTCGGTGAGGTAGTCGCGGAGCACGTTGCCCGTCACCGAGATCGTGTTCTCGCCGCGGCGGATGCGCTCGACCGACAGCTTGGTCGCCTCGACCGGGGGGAGGATACGGATGTCCAGGCCCTCGGTGTCGTGCTCGGGCAGGTACGCGTTGACCTTGGCGATCAGCTGGGCGTCGTGCGCGCGGGTCTCGTCCAGCCAGAACACCGCCGGGTCGCCGGTGGCGCGGGCGCGGGTGACGGCCAGCTTCACCCAGTCCTTGATCGGCGCGTCCTTGGTCTGGCACGCGCGGAAGATGTCGCCGGCGGCGACCGCCTGCTCGATCACCACGTTGCCGGCCTGGTCCACGAGCCGGACCGTGCCCGCGGCCGGGATCTCGAACGTCTTGTCGTGGCTGCCGTACTCCTCGGCCTTCTGCGCCATGAGACCGACGTTCGCGACCGAGCCCATGCTGGCCGGGTCGTAGGCGCCGTGGGCGCGGCAGTCGTCGATCACAGCCTGGTAGACGCCGGAGTAGGACGAGTCCGGCAGCACGGCGAGGGTGTCGGCCTCCTGGCCGTCCGGGCCCCACATGTGACCGGAGGTGCGGATCATCGCCGGCATCGAGGCGTCGACGATGACGTCGGACGGCACGTGCAGGTTGGTGATGCCCTTGTCGGAGTCAACCATCGCCAGGGCCGGGCCCGCGGCGAGCTCGGCGTCGAAGGAGGCCTTGATCGCGTCGCCCTCGGGCAGGGACTCCAGGCCCTTGAGGATGCCGCCGAGCCCGTCGTTGGGGGAGAGGCCGGCGGCCGCGAGGGTCGCGCCGTGCTGCTCGAAGGTCTTCGGGAAGAACGCGCGGACCACGTGGCCGAAGATGATCGGGTCGGAGACCTTCATCATCGTGGCCTTGAGGTGCACCGAGAACAGCACGCCCTCGGCCTTGGCACGGGCGATCTGCGCGGTGAGGAACTCCCGCAGCTCGGCCACGTGCAGCACGGACGCGTCGACGACCTCGTCCTTCAGGACCGGTACGGACTCGCGCAGCACGGTGGTGGAGCCGTCCTCGGCGACCAGCTCGATCTTCAGCGAGCCGGCCTCGGAGATCACCGCGGACTTCTCGGTGGAGCGGAAGTCGTTCTCGCCCATGGTGGCGACATCGGTCGTCGACTCCGCGGACCACGCGCCCATGCGGTGCGGGTGGGTGTGGGCGTAGTTCTTGACCGACGCGGGCGCGCGGCGGTCGGAGTTGCCCTCGCGCAGGACCGGGTTCACGGCGGAGCCCTTGATCTTGTCGTAGCGGGCCTGGACGTCCCGCTCCTCGTCGGTCTTCGGGTCGTCCGGGTAGGCCGGCAGCGCGTAGCCCTGGGCCTGGAGCTCGGCGACCGCGGCCTTGAGCTGCGGGATCGACGCCGAGATGTTCGGCAGCTTGATGATGTTGGCCTCGGGCGTCTTGGCCAGCTCGCCGAGCTCGCTCAGCGCGTCCGGGATGCGCTGGTCCTCGGTCAGGTACTCCGGGAACACCGCGATGATGCGCCCGGCCAGCGAGATGTCCCGCGTCGTCACGGCGACACCCGCCTGCGAGGCGTACGCCTGGACCACCGGCAGGAAGGAATACGTCGCCAGGGCCGGGGCCTCGTCAGTGTGCGTATAGATGATGGTCGAGTCAGTCACCGGGTGCTCCGCTCCACGTCTGCAACATTGCTCGACATCAAGATATCTCGTGAACGGGATCGGCTCGACAGGGGTCTCCCCCCGGGCCCGCGCGGCACGGCTCCGGGTCCGGTGCAACCGAAGTGTCCGTTGCGGTGGTCATACAAGGCGATCGTCGACCTCATCCGACGGCCGGACCGACCACCCGGCCGCCCGAGCGAAAGCGGAACAGCGGACCATGAGATATCGCAGCAGAGTGACGGCCCCGGCGGCCGCGCTGATCGGCACGGCGGCAGTCCTGGCCGGGGGAACCACGGCGCACGCCGACACCACGACAGACGGCAAGGGCGGCGGCGCCCCGGGCCCCGAGACCCTCGGCGACTCCGTCTTTCCCGCTCTCGGCAACGACGGCTACCGCGTCGCCTCCTACCACCTCGACTTCTCCTACGACGCCACGACCACCCTCGTCGACGCCGAGGCGACCCTGGAACTGCGCACCACCCAGGGCCTGACCCGGCTCTCGCTCGACGCCCTGGGCCTGGACATACACACGGTCCGCGTCGGCGGCCGCGACGCCGCCTTCGAACAGGTGGGCGAGAAGCTGCGGATCACGCCCGTCCGTCCGCTGCCCGCCCGGGCCCGGGTGACCGTGTGCGTGACCTACACGGCGGACCCGCGCCGCCTCCCCCTCCCGCACACCGCGTGGGTGCCCACGCCGGACGGGTTCGCGATCTGTCCCCAGCCGGACGCCGCGCACACCGTGTTCCCCTGCAACGACCATCCGTCGGACAAGGCGGACTTCACCTTCCGGATCACCGTCCCGGCGGGCCTGCGGGGCGTCGCGAACGGCTCGCTCGTGCGCACCGAGCACCTGGCCGGCGACCGGACCGCGTACAGCTACCGCTCCCGTCGGCCGATGGCCACCGAGCTGGCGCAGATCACGGTCGGCGACTACGTGGTGAAGCAGCGGCAGGGGCCGCACGGACTGCCGCTGCGCGACGTCGTCCCGACCGCCCGGGCCGAGGCCCTGGAACCGGCCCTCGCCCTCACCCCGGGCCTGGTCGAGTGGATCGAGGCACGGCTGGGCGCCTACCCCTTCGAGACGTACGGGCTGCTGCCCTGCAACACCGACGACCCGAAGGCCTTCGACTTCACCGGCCTGGAGACCCAGACCCTCACCCTCTACAAGCCGAACTACCTGCTCCAGGCGGAGCCCAAGATCGGCTCGCACATGATGCACGAGCTGGTCCACTCCTACTTCGGCAACAGCGTCAGCCCCGCCAGCTGGGCCGACCTGTGGCTCAACGAGGGCCACGCCGACTTCTACGGGCTGCTCTACCGCTACGAGCGCGGCTGGACCGACTCGCTCGGCTACAGCACGTTCGAGGACCGGATGAAGTACACGTACGCCCTCGGCGACCAGTGGCGGCACACCTCCGGTCCCGTCGCCGCCCCGAACGCGGTCAACCTCTTCGACAACCAGCGCTACACGGGCGGCGTCCTCGTCCTGTACGCGCTGCGCCAACTCATCGGCGAGGACGCCTTCCACACCGTCGAGCGGACCTTCCTGGCCCGCCACCGCGACTCCTCGGCGTCGACGGACGACTACATCGCCGTCGCCTCGCGCGCCTGCGGACGGGACGTGTCCGGCTTCCTGCGGGACTGGCTGTACGGCACCACGACACCGCGCATGCCCGGCCATCCGGACTGGACGGTCACCCCGGTGCCGCCGTCCCTCGCCGTCCCGCGTCAGCGGACGGGCGCACGCCCGCACGACAACTCGGCGACGCTCTAGGCGGTCATTCGTGCAGGGCGCTCGGCTCGCCCTGCACGACGTCGTCGCCCGTGCGCTGCTGCGGGATGACCACCGCGCCCTGCTGCAACGCGACCGTGCGGGCCGGCGCCGGGATCCGGATGCCTTCCTCGCGGTAACGGCGGTGCAGGCGCTTGATGAACTCGTGCTTGATCCGGTACTGGTCGCTGAACTCGCCGACGCCCAGGATCACCGTGAAGCCGATCCGCGAGTCGCCGAAGGTGTGGAAGCGGATGGCGGGCTCGTGGTCCGGGAGCGCGCCGTCGACGCCGGTCATGACCTCGGCGATGACCTCCATGGTGACCCGCTCCACCTGCTCGAGATCGCTGTCGTAGGCCACGCCCGCCTGCACCAGGATCGTCAGGTCCTGCTCGGGACGCATGTAGTTGGTCATGTTCGTCTTCGCGAGCTGCCCGTTGGGGATGACGACGAGGTTGTTGGACAGCGCGCGCACGGTCGTCTGCCGCCAGTTGATGTCCTCGACGTAGCCCTCCTCGCCGCTGCTCAGCTTGATGTAGTCGCCGCGCTGGACGGTCTTGGAGGCGAGGATGTGGATGCCCGCGAAGAGGTTCGCGAGGGTGTCCTGGAGGGCGAGCGCGACGGCCAGACCGCCGACGCCCAGGGCGGTGAGCAGCGGGGCTATGGAGATGCCCAGCGTCTGCAGCACGACCAGGAAACCGATCGCCAGCACCAGGATCCGGGTGATGTTCACGAAGATCGTGGCCGACCCCGCGACCCCGGAGCGCGAGGTGGTCATGTTCTGCACGAGCCCGGCGACGACCCGTGCCGCCGCAACGGTCACCACGAAGATCAGCAGCACCGTCAGACACTGGTTGACGGTGTGCTGGACGCCCTTCGTCAGCGGCAGCAACGCCGCCGCGGCCGCCGCGCCGCCGGCGATCGCGCTCCACGGCACCACGGTGCGCAGCGCGTCCACCACGACGTCGTCGCCGCTCCACCTCGTGCGCTTGGCGTGCTTGCCCAGCCAGCGCAGCAGCGTGCGTGACAGGAAGGCGGCCAACAGGCCGGTGGCCAGGGCGATTCCGGCCAGTACGCCGTCGTCCAGGGTCAGTGCGCGGTTCAAAATGTCACCTGCTCGGTTCAGGGAAGTGCGGGCGCGCCCAACCCCCTTCGAAGAAAGGCGCAACCGCTCATCCTGCCGTATCCGGCACAGGAGTTCGTACCCGAGGATACGGCCGCGACGGCGGGATCGCGCAGCTCAGAGGAGGCGTTGGCCGGTTTGCGCCGCTCGTGGTCCGTACGAACGACGGGCCGCGGACCACCGCACCGGGGCGAGGACCGGTACGCCGGGACCGGTCAGATGACCTTCATGCGCACCAGCGCGCCGAGCGTCAGCGCGCCCGGCACCAGCGGCAGCCAAACGGTGATGATCCGGTAGGCGAGGACCACCGCCGTGGCGACCGCCACCGGGCCGCCCGCCGCCACCAGCGCCACGACCAGCGCCGCCTCCACCGAGCCGATCCCGCCCGGGGTCGGGATCAGCGCGACCGCCACCGTCGCCGCCAGATACGCGACCACCATGTGCGTGACCGGCACCGACAGCCCCAACGCCTGCCCCACCGCGGCGAGTCCGGCCGCCTGGAGCACCGGGAACGCCAGGGAACCGCCCCACAGGGCCAGCACCCGGGACGGACGGCAGTGCACCGAGCGCGCCTCGCTGAGCGCGGTGCGCAGGAAGCTGCACACCGCCGACCGCACCCGCCGGACGAGGACGAGCACGACCGCCGCCAGCAGCACGACCGCCGCGAGGCCGCCCAGCAGCGGGCCGAGCGCCGCGTCGGGCAGCAGGGAGCCGAGCCGCAGCGCGTCGGGGAAGAGCAGCAGCAGCACGGTCAGCAGGCCCACCCGGGCCACGCCCTCCGCCAGCAGATACAGCCCGAGGGCCGCCGAGGAACGGGCCAGCGGAACCCCGCACACGGTCATGAACCGCAGGTTGACCGCGCTCGCGCCGAGGCCCGTCGGCAGCAGGTGGTTGGCCGCGCCGGCGGCGAACTGGGTCGCCAGCAGCCGCCGTCCGGGCAGCCGTTGCACGACCGCGCCCTGCCGGGTGACGGCAGCCGCGACCCAGGTCAGACAGGTCGCGCCGACCGCGGCCAGCAGCCAGGGCCACTCGGCCTGCCGCAGATGCCCGAAGCCCTCGGCGAGGACGGAGCGGTGCTGCACGGCGACCACGGCCACCAGTACGAGCGGGAGCAGACACAGGATCTGGCGGACGGGGAGTCGTCGGGGCGGTCTGGCTGGGGAAACGGAAACCGCTGTCACACTCGGAGAGCTTCTCCGCACGGCGCCAACTGCGGGTTGCGGGAGCGGGGACGGGACATTGCGTACGGTCATCGGGTCCTTCGCAGCGGGGGATGCGGCGTTGGTGGGGGACGAGGGGGATGCGGGGGACGAGGAGAAAATTCTTGACCTCAAGGTCGCTTGAGGTTCTACGGTCGCTTTCATGAGCATGGAGAGCACCGCATGGACGCAGTTGTACAGCGTCATGAACGCCCAGCAGGAACGCCGTCCCTTCGACCGGGTGACACTGCGCCGCATCGGCGCGTTCGCCCGCCCGCACCGCCGCCGGATCGCACGGTTCGTCGCGCTGAGCGTGCTGACCGCGCTGCTCGCCGTCGCCACCCCCGTCCTCGCCGGACGGGTCGTCGACGCGATCGTGTCGCACGGCGACGCGGGCACGGTCGTCCGCCTGGCCCTGCTCATCGCGCTCATCGCGGTGCTGGAGGCGGCGCTCGGCATCCTCGGCAGGAGGCTGTCGGCGACGCTCGGGGAGGGGCTCATCCTCGATCTGCGCACGGCCGTGTTCGATCATGTGCAGCGGATGCCGGTCGCGTTCTTCACACGTACCCGTACGGGGGCGCTCGTCTCCCGACTCAACAACGACGTGATCGGCGCCCAGCGCGCCTTCAGCAACACGCTCTCCGGAGTGGTCTCCAACCTGGTCACCCTCGTGCTCACCCTCGTCGTCATGCTCACGCTGTCCTGGCAGGTCACACTGCTCTCGCTGGCCCTGCTGCCGGTGTTCGTGATCCCGGCGCGGCGGATGGGCAACCGGATGGCCGGAATGCAGCGGGAGGCCGCCGAGCTCAACGCGGCGATGGGCACCCGGATGACCGAGCGCTTCTCCGCGCCCGGCGCCACCCTGGTCAAGCTGTTCGGCCGCCCCGAACAGGAGTCGGCGGAGTTCGCCGCCCGGGCGGCCCGGGTGCGCGACATCGGCGTCCGCACGGCCACCGCCCAGTCGCTCTTCATCACCGCCCTCACCCTCGTCTCCGCGCTGGCCCTCGCCCTCGTCTACGGACTCGGCGGCCACCTCGCGCTCAAGGGCACCCTCGAACCGGGCGCCGTCGTCGCCCTCGCCCTGCTGCTGACCCGCCTCTACGCCCCGCTCACCTCGCTCGCCGGGGCCCGGGTGGAGGTGATGAGCGCCCTGGTCAGCTTCGAGCGGGTCTTCGAGGTGCTCGACCTGAAACCGCTCATCGAGGACAAGCCGGACGCCCGCGAGGTGCCCGAGGGCGCTGTCGCCGTCGAGTTCGAGGACGTCCGCTTCGGCTATCCGTCCGCCGACAAGGTCTCCCTCGCCTCCCTGGAGGAGGTCGCCTCCCTCGACACCCGCGGCGGCGCCGAGGTCCTGCACGGCGTCTCCTTCCGCGCCGAACCCGGGCAGACCGTCGCCCTCGTCGGCTCCTCCGGCGCGGGCAAGTCGACGATCGCCCAGCTCCTGCCGCGCCTGTACGACGTCGACGCGGGCGCCGTCCGGATCGGCGGGGTCGACGTCCGTGACCTGAGCGCCGGTTCGCTGCGGGCCACCCTCGGCATGGTCACCCAGGACGGCCACCTCTTCCACGACACCGTCCGCGCCAACCTCCTGCTCGCCCGCCCGGCGGCGACCGAGGACGAACTGTGGGACGCGCTGCGCCGCTCCCGCCTCGACGACCTCGTCCGCTCCCTGCCCGACGGCCTCGACACGGTCGTCGGCGAGCGCGGCTACCGGCTGTCCGGCGGCGAACGCCAGCGCATGACCATCGCCCGGCTGCTGCTGGCCGGCCAGCGCGTCGTCATCCTCGACGAGGCCACCGCCCACCTCGACAACACCTCCGAGGCGGCCGTCCAGGAGGCCCTCGCCGAAGCGCTCGCGGACCGCACCGCGGTCGTCATCGCGCACCGCCTGTCCACCGTGCGCGCCGCCGACCTGATCCTCGTGGTGGAGGCCGGCCGGGTCGTCGAACGCGGCACGCACGAGGCGCTGTTGGCGGCCGACGGACGCTACGCGGAGCTGTACCGGACCCAGTTCGAGCAGCCGGGAGCGGGTGCGGGAGCCGGAGCGGAAGCGGCGGCCGAGCCGGCCGTGCTCTGAGCCCGCCGGCGCCGTGCGTGCCGTCATGGCTGTCGCAGTTGCGCCATGTCCCACCTGTGCCACCGGGATGCGGTGACACCGGATCGCCGTCATCGGATTCTGTCAAGCGTGTGAACCGCAGTCCGCGTCCCGAGGAGAGCACGAGACCGATGAGACGGATCCGTTTGGTGGTGCCCCTGGCGGTGGGCCTCGCGCTCGCCGCCGCAACTGTGACACCGGTGTCGGCACGCACCGTTCCTCCGCCAGGCTCCATGACCGCGACCGCGACCGCGCCCGCCGCCGCCGGAACCCGGGCGACGGTGCATCTGATCACCGGTGACACGGTGACGGTCGCCACGGCGTCCGGCGGTCGGCAGACGGCCTCGATCGTGCCCGGCGCCGGGCGCGATGACATCGTTTTCCGCACGGTCGAGCAGGACGGCCATGTGACGGTGCTGCCCTCCGACGCGGAGCCTCTGGTCTCCGCCGGCCGTCTGGACAGAGACCTGTTCGACGTCACCGCCCTCGTGGCGCAGCGCTTCGACGAGGCGCACACGACGGCGCTGCCGCTGATCGTGGACCGTTCGGAACGGGCCCCGGCCCCGACCGTGCGCAAGCTCACCGGCCTGGCCGACACGGCCGAGACCGTGCGCGAACTCGACAGCATCGAGGCGCGGTCCCTGCGCGTCGCGCAGGACGACCTGGGCCGGTTCTGGGACGAACTCGCCCCGGACGGGGCGCGGACGACGGGCTCCGCCCTCGCCGCGGTGCCCCGGGTCTGGCTCGACGGCCGGGTCGGCGCGGTCCTGGACCGCAGCACCGGCCAGATCGGCGCACCCGCCGTCTGGGCGGCCGGCTACCACGGCGAAGGAGTCAGGACCGCGGTCCTGGACACCGGAGTGGACCAGACCCACCCCGACCTGGCCGGGAGGGTGACCCTGGCCAAGGACTTCTCCGGCAGCACCGGCACGGGTGACGTGTTCGGACACGGTACGCATGTGGCGTCCATCGTCGGCGGGACCGGCGCCGCGTCCGGCGGCGCCCGCAAGGGCGTCGCCCCCGCCGCGGACCTGCTCGTCGGCAAGGTCCTCGGGGACGACGGATACGGTTCCGAGTCCCAGGTGATCGCGGGCATGGAATGGGCGGCGGCCGAGGGCGCCGACATCATCAGCATGAGCCTCGGATCCGACCAGCCCACCGACGGCACGGACCCGATGAGCCAGGCGCTGAACGAGATCAGCCGCAGCACCGGGGCGCTGTTCGTGGTCGCCGCCGGCAACAGCGGCGAAGCCGGTCCCGGCACGGTCGGCTCGCCGGGCGCGGCCGACGAGGCCCTGACGGTCGGCGCGGTCGACGACGACGACGCACTGGCCGCCTTCTCCAGCCGGGGCCCCCGGCTCGGCGACGGCGCCGTCAAACCGGACGTGACCGCCCCCGGCGTCGGCATCGTCGCGGCGCGCGCCGCCGGCACCACGATGGGCGTTCCGGTCGACGAGTACTACGTGGCGGCCTCCGGCACCTCGATGGCCACCCCGCACGTGGCGGGCGCCGCGGCCCTGATCGCCGGGCGGCATCCCGACTGGAACGGTGCGCGGATCAAGGACGCGCTCATCAGCAGCGCCCGGACGATCCCCGGCCAGAAGGTCACCGACCAGGGCGGCGGACGCATCGACGCGGCCGCCGCCGCACTGGGCCCGGTCGTCGCGACGGGCTCCGTCCCCCTCGGATCCGTCGACGTCGGAGCCCCGGCGCGCACCGCCACGCTGGAGTACGCCAACACCTCCGGCGCCGAGATCACCCTCTCCCTGGAACCGAGGCTGGCCGACGCCGCCGGGAAAGCCGTCGCGGCCGGCGCGCTGAAGCTCGGCATGACGTCGGTGCGCGTTCCCGCGGGCGGGACGGCACAGGTCCCCCTGACCGTCGACCCGGGCAAGGCCGGACAGGGCAAGTACTACGGATACGTCACCGCCACCCCGGCCGCCGGGAAAGCGCCCGTGCACACCACCCTCAGCCTGGTCGTGCACGGTCCCACGCACCGGCTCACCGTGAAGACGTACGACACGGAGGGCCGGCTCGTCCCCGGCGCCCTGCCGACGATCTGGGGCGCCGACGGATTCGCCCGGTACACGGACCTCGACAGGGCCGTCGCGGAGGTCGAAGAGGGCGCCTACCAGGTGAGTTCCACCTTCCTGACCACCGCGCACGACGGCCAGGAACTGCGCGAAGTGGTGCTTCCCGAAGTGAAGGTCACCAAGGACACGACCGTCACCGTCGACGCCCGCAGGACCACCCGGGTCGACATCCGCACGCCCAGGCCCGCCGAACAGCGCGGCATCCTCAGCTATCAGACGTACCGCTCCCTCGGCGGCAACGGCCTGCTGCAGGGCACGATGTTCTTCGACAACGCGAAACGGCTGTACGTCAGTCCGACGGCCACCGTGAAGGACGGCACGTTCGAGTTCGTGTCCCGGTGGCAGCTCGTCGCGCCGCTCCTGGAGACCACCGCCACCGGTCTGCCGGGCAAGCTGAACTCCTCTTACATGCCTGCCTCCCCCACGTTCGGCGACAGCGGAGCCACGCTGACCGCCGTCGACGCGGGCGACGCCGGCAAGCCTGTCCTGGACCATGTCCGCGGCAAGCTCGCGGTGGTCACCGACGAGGAGGGGTCGGGCGGTCGGTCGCTCATCGCACGGATCGCGGCGGCGGGCGCCCGTGCCGTGCTCGTCGTTCACTACAACGACAATCCCTGGACCCGGTGGCAACCCGACGGCGAGCGCTGGGCGCTGCCCACCGTCCGGGTCGGGGCCGACACGGGAGCGGCCCTGCTGGCGCGGATCCACCGCCGCGCCACACAGGTGACCTTCCAGGGCACCGTGCGCAGCCCCTACCTGTACGACGTCACGCAGGTCTCCGCCCAGCGCGTCCCCGAGCAGGTCACGTACACCGTGAGCAAGTCCAACAGCGCGGTCGTGCACAGCACGTACGCGGCCAACAACGGCCTCGGTTGGGCGAGCGAGCAGCGCTTCGGCTGGCGGCCCGCCCAACAGACGGCCTGGCTCCAGTACACCCGCTATGTGCCGACCGGCTTCGCACGGACCGAGTACGTCAGCGCCGGTGACACGACGTGGCAGCACCTCGTCCACCACACCGTGACGTACGACCAGGACCAGCAGCTCGGCCAGGGCATGCGCGACAACCCCCGCACGTACCGTGGCGGCACCGAGACGGCGCAGACGTGGCAGGGCGCGGTCGTGCGTCCGTCGATCCCCCGGGGGACCACGACGCCGACGGTGCGGGACGGAAGCCTCCTGCGGCTGCGCATCCCGGAGTTCACGGACTCGCAGTCCGGGCACTGGTCGCGTCTGACGGCGTTGGACGGAGGCGGCGTCGGCGCCTCGGACAGCACACCGCCCGGAGACACCGCCACCGCCGTGCTCCACCGGAACGGCGAGAAGCTCATGGACCTCGGCGGCGGCTGGGCGGACGCGGAGGTGCCCGCCGGCCCGGCCGACTACCGACTCGATCTCACGACGAACCGGAACTCCCCCGACTGGCGGTACTCGACCTCCACCTCCACCTCCTGGTCCTTCCGCTCGGGGAAGACCGACAGCGCCACCCCGCTGGCCCTGCTGCAACTCGACTACGCCGTACCGGTCGACGCGCACAACACGGTCGCCACGGCCGGCCCGTACGACCTCGGCGTCACGGTCCGCTCGCAGGACGGCCTGCCGACGCCGCGAGGCGTCACCGCCCGCGTCGAGACCTCCTACGACGACGGACGCACCTGGCGCGCCGCCGAGGTGCGCGGCCGCGGCGACAACACGTTCCGGGCCAAGGTCGACGGCCTGCCGAAGGACCGGAAGGAGGTGTATGTGACGCTCCGCGTCACCGTGCGGGACGCCGCCGGCAACAGTGTCCGTCAGACCGTCCGGCGCGCCTTCGCCCAGCACCGGTAGCCGCACCGATAGCCGCACCGGTAGCAGCCCCGGACAGCAGCACCGGACGCCTGCGGGGGCGGGCCAGGACAGCCCGCCCCCGTTCGCGCCGGAGGCCTTCCGCCCCTTGCTACAGTCTTGAACGGTCCACGCCATGGGTACCGGGGAGGGCGCGCGGGGTGCTGGAAGCAGTTGGCCTGTCTCCGGAACAGGAGTCCGTCTACCGGCTCTTGGTGGCTTTCGGCCGTGCCACGGTCGACGACGTCATCGAGCGCACCGCGATGACGCGCGCGCAGGGCGGACGAGTCCTCGACGCGCTGACCGCCATGGGACTGGCCACCCGCACCGACGGCACGCCTCGCCTGTTCCGTGCCGTGCCCCCGGACGTCGCCCTCCTTCCCCGCATCAAGAACAACGCCGACGCCCTGCACGTCGCCCAGATGGAAGCGGCCCGGCTGGTCGAGACCTACCGCGAGACGGCACGGCGGCACGATGCCGGGCAGCTGCTCGAAGTCATCACCGGCGCGCAGGCCCTGCGCCAGCACCTGAAGCGGATTCAGGCCGACTCGCGGCAAGAGATGCTGTGGCTGTGCAAGGCGCAGTACGTGGCGATGCCCTCGGGCACCAACACGGAGGAGTACGAGGCGCTGGCCCGCGGAGTCTCGTACCGCGTGCTGTACGAGAAGGACTTCTTCGCGGACGAGGGCGCCGTGGAGAACGTGGTGGCCGGGGTCCGGGCCGGCGAGAACGCACGCGCGGTCCCTCAGCTGCCGCTCCGCCTGGCGATCGCGGACCGCTCGGTCGCCATCTTCCCGCTGGTCCCCGGCGGCCCCAACGGCAACCCGGAGGAACCGACCACCGCGCTGGTGCGCGACAGCAACCTGCTGAGCGCGCTGGTCGCCCTGTTCGAGAGCTACTGGGAGAACGCCGTCCCGCTCACCGTCGCGGACACGGGCGTCCTGGAGACCGCCGACTCCAGTACCTCCGGATCGCTCTCGCCGACGGACCGGGAACTGCTGTCCCTGCTGGTCGCCGGCGTGGCCGACAAGGCGATCGCCTCTCATCTGAGCCTCAGCAGAAGGACCGTCCAACGCCGCATCCAGAGCCTCATGGAACGCGCCGGAGCCGGCACACGCATGCAACTCGCCTGGCAGGCGGCACGGCGGGGATGGCTCTGAAGCGGACCCCACCCCGGGAGTCGGCGCGGCTGTCGCCGCGCGAACCCGACGTCCTCACCTCGGCCCGCCGGGCGGGACCGCTGCCCTGAGCGGGGTGAGCACGGCGCGGACCGCCTCGGTCACCTCGGCCGCGGTGCGGCCGCGGCAGTCGACACGGTGCACGGACACCTCGGGCCGGGTTCGGGACAGCCAGTCCAGGGCGGCGTCGTACTGCTGCCGGGCCAGCGACAGCAGGTCCGCCCGCTCGTGCAGCTCGCCCCCGCCCGCCCGGTCCCTGGTCCGGGCCAGGGACTCCTCGACGGGCAGGTCGAGCAGCACCACGGCGTTCGGCAGCGTCCGGATTCACCAGACCGTCCGGGACCACACGAGCCAGGAAGCGCTGCTGCGAGAGCTGGGCGCCTTCCTGTCCGGCCGGAGCGATGCGCTGCCCGAGGCCCTTCCGTTCCGGGACTTTGTGGCCCAGGCCAGGCTGGGTGTGCCGAGAGAGGAGCACGAACGGTACTTCAACGAGCTGCTCGGCGACGTCGAGGAGACCACGGCTCCGTACTTGCCGATCCGTACGGTCTTCGCCTCGCCCACGTCGGCCGCGCTCGCGGGCCGGCTCGCCGACCAGGGTGACCACCGGCCGAAGGCCAGGCCCGTGCTGCGGCGTATGCGCGGGCAGGAGGGCGAGTGAGCCGTCGTGCGGCGTCTCGGTGATGCCGGGCCCCTGTCGATGAGCAGGTCCCGATCCGTGCTGCCGCGTGACCGAGCGAGGTTGCCCCCCGGGCTGAGCGGCGCCCGGACGCACGAAGCCCGGCCCAAGAGGGGCCGGGGGTA
>NZ_JBFAKW010000095.1:0-36678 GCF_040655955.1 Streptomyces sp. NPDC050263
TGGACCACAGGCCCCCTCGACCGGACCCGCCGCAGCAGCAGACTCGAACGGCTCAGCTACCGACTCTCCGCCTGAACGAATTGCGCAGCAGAGTCCTCCGTCCCCATGGCGTGTGACTGGAGTGGCCCGAGCGCCAGGAGGGGCCCAGGGAGCGGTGGCAGGCAAATCATATTTCTACTCAGGAGATTTGAAAGGACAATTCGCTCGACCCATAACGTGCGAAGTGAGGCGCGAATTACATTAATTACGAAACGCTCTCCTCAGTATTTCCCTGACGGCAGGGTCACTCATTTGCCGCGCATCTGGAGGAGGGGAGCGGCGTTAGCCGGATATGACGAAAGAAAGGCCCCAGTGCCTGCCTCAGCGCAACGTGAGGACGGATAATCCGCCTGCGGCCCGCGATCTGACAGTGGGGAAATACACTTTCCCGCCTGCTGCGGCGCACTCGGCGCTTGCGGTACAGGGCACCGTGATCGGGGACGGCGCATGGGTCGAACGTCAGGCCGAGCCGCTGCTTCGCGAGTTCCTCGCGCTGCTGGAGGCAATCCAGGAGGAACTCAACTCGCGGTGGAACGGCCAGGAGTACTCGGGCCGCCAAGCGGACCGCGCCCGACGGGCGCCTTCCTATGAATCATGAGTATGCAGATCCTTCCTTTGAGCGGCGTGCATGGTACTCCGACGCATACTCCTATGGGTCGGACACCGGTTGGAACGGTGAACCTGTCGACAGCGTGCACGCAGGGCTTCCCCTGACCCCACCCGACGCGGGCTGGGATCCGGTTGAGGAACTCGCCTATCTCATGCAGGAGGCTGTTCCGGCGGAGCAGACGGCCTGGGTGCCGCCACCTCGCGGCGAGTCCTCGGCCGGCGTCGACTTCACCGACCCGATGGAGAGCCTGGGGCAGCTCACCGCTCAGTTGCCGCCCACCCGACTCTCTTCCGCCGGGCATCGCAAGATCCCAGGTCGGAGACTCCGACTCAAGTGGTTGCGGACCGGCAGTTTCGTCATCGTCGCACTCGTCGCCGTCATCGTGGCGATGGTCAGCGTCTTCGGCGGCATTGTGGCCTACAGGCCGCTGCAGAACATCACGTCCAAAACGGGAGGTGGAATGGTTCCGTCGTGGCCTCTTCTCGTGTACGGCCCTTGGATGGTGGCCTCTCTCTCCATCCTCCGAACTGCCCTGCATCAGCGCCGAGCCGTGCACTCGTGGTTCATCGTTCTGCTCTTCTCCTCCGTCGCGATAATGCTGTGCGTAGCACAGGCAGACATGACCTTCACCGGTATCGCCGGGGCTTCCCTGCCCGCCCTCGCGTCCCTCGCATGCTTCCAGCAACTCGTTCGGCAAATCACACTGACCCTGCCACCGCGACAGGGAACGCGCCGCCACCGCCAGTAGCGGCCGAGTCCGGCGGGGTCGTGCCGGGAGGTGGAGCGGAGCCCGGCCGCCTTGAATCAGCGGAGAAAGACGGCCGAGGGTTTGCCGGGACTCGCGCGGACGCCCGGCGGCGTGACAGTCAAGATCCGACGTCGAGTTCACCGGCCGCGTTCAGCTCGGCGAGCAGGATGCGGTGCCGCTCGGCCTGTGGCGGGTCTGTATGCGCGGGTCCGGGCGTCGGGCCCCTGTCCGGTTCAGGCCAGACCGAACTTCTCGGCGTGCACCTGTCGTGCGGGGACCCGCAGGTCCCGTAGGCCGGCGAGCACGGCCCTGGTCATGGCGGGCGGCCCGCAGACGTACACGTCACGCTCGGTGATGTCGGGGACCAGACTGTGCAGGCTGCCCGGTCCGAACGGCGGGGTGTCGCCCTCGCCGGTTCTGCCGGTGAGCAGGTGCAGCCGTCCGCCCCGCAGCGCGACCAGGTGACGCACCTCGTTCAGCAGCACGGCGTCGGCCTCGCTGCGCACCCGGTACAGCACGACGACGTCTCCGGTCGCCTCCTCCTCCAGCATGGCCCGCACGGGCGTGATCCCCACGCCCCCGGCGATCAGCAGGGTGCCGGGCCGGGTCCGGTGCAGCGAGGTGAACGCCCCGTACGGTCCCTCGACGAAGGCGCGGCTGCCGACCGGGACGTTCCGCAGGCCGGCACTGGTGCTGCCCGCCGCCTTCGCCGTGAGGCGCAGCCCTTGTCCGTCCGGCGCCGCCGACAGGGAGAAGGGGTTGGCCGGCCACCAGTGGTTGTGCCCGGGGAACCGCCAGATGCAGAACTGCCCCGCCCGGGCCGGGAGTTTGTCGAGGTGTCGGCCGGTGACGTACACGGAGACCACGTTGTCCGACTCCGGTACCACGGCCGAGACGTGGAACCGGTGGTAGGCATTGCGCCACAGCGGCATGGCGACACGCCCGGTCAGCAGGGCGCCGAAGGCGAACAGCCACAGAAGCCACCAGTAGGCCGTGGCGAACGCGGAGGACGTGAACGTCGTGGTCTCCTGCAACTGGTGGACGAACGACAGGCCCAGGGCCACGTAGAGCAGCAGGTGCAGACCGTGCCAGATCTCGTACGGCAGTCGCCGCCGCAGGGGCCGGGTGGAGATCACGGCGATGACGACGATGACGGCCGCGGCGAGCATGCCCAGCAGGGAGGCCGGCACCCCGCTCAGTGCGACGAACGTCTTCCCCATGGACGTGTCGCTGAGGTTCGCGTAGCCGAGCACCACCAGCGTGGCGTGGGTGAGGACGGTCCACAGCAGCAAGAAGCCGACCCAGCGGTGCCACACCGTCAGCCGGTCCATCCCGATGCGGCGGTCCAGCCAGGGCAGCCGGGCCACCAGCAGCAGTTGGAACAGCATCAGCAGGGCTGCGTGCAGTCCGAAGAACTTGGCGACCGTGAGCACCCCGTTCTTGCCCGAACCGGCGCTGAGGAACAGCGCCTCGACGATCACCGCGTTGACGATGACGAAAGTCCACATCGCCCAGCGCGCCGCGTCCACCGGTAGCACGGTGCTTCTGCGCACCGCGTCACTCGCCATCGCCATGTCTTCCTCACATCCCCCGTGGCCGCTGCACTCACGGCCCGTGTGCACCGATCTCATGACGATCGAGTAATTCGTCCGGATACGCACCCGATCGGATATGCATACGGGCCGTGTGCCCGATCCGTTCACGCCAGAATCGTCGCATCCGATCGCCGGGTGGTGATGAGTGCACCGGGCCGGTTCCTCGCTTGTCGTGGGCTCGCTGGTCGGATGCGGCCGACGGGGAGGGGCGTGAGCGAGATCGTGGACGCCGCCGCGGACCCGGGTGGTCGGCGCGATGATGGCGGGTATGCGCATCCGCATCGAGGCCACGGACCTGCCCGGCCGCACCTGCCCTCCCGGAGCGGCAGCGGCAACGGCAACGGCCGCTCACGCCCCCGTCCCCGTCCCCGTCCCCGTCCACCGGAACGTCCACGTCGCGGTGCAACGTCGTGATCGCCCGGCGGAACTCCTCGCCCTCCACCCGGGCGACGCCCCGTCGGCGACGTGGGCCCTGGAGTGCACGGTCGCCTCGTCGCCGACCGGCACGGACGTGAAAGGGCCCTACGTCCAGGGCCGTCCGGGCGGCCGGTTCGTCTACCTCTCCTGGGGCGCCGTCGACGACTCCGGCGCCTTCGCGATGTTCCGCCGCGCCAAGCTCATGCTGGACGCCGTCCCCGCCGAGGTACTCACAGCAGCCACCCGGACAGGTCTGCTGGTGGGACGCCTGGGCCTGACCGACGCCTGTGGCGAACCCTTGTGCGCACGGGTCGTGCCCCCGCACATCGCCTGGACCGCCGAACCCGCCGACCCGCAGGAGCAGTGACCGAGCCACGGGCCCGCCTTGCCCGACCTCCCCGGTCGCCCACTGCCCGGTTGGGCCTCGGCGGTCCCATCGCCCGCAGGAACCGCCTAGCATCACCGGTGATGAGGAGCCGGGCGCAGTCGGCGCAGACCCGCGGCGTGCGGTGGAGCACGCCCGTCGCGTTCCTGCGCCCGGCCCTGGCCGCGCTGATCGCAACCGCGGTGTTGTGCCTGGGCTGTGTGACACACGGCAGTGGCGGCCACGCCGCTCCGATGACCACGCTGTCCGCCGGGACAGCGGTGGCGGCGGCAGCGGCGGACGCCCCTGCCGAGCCCCACTCGCCACCGGCCGCGGACCCGGGTGACTGTCCCTACGGCGACGTGTGCTGCGCTCAGGCCCTCCACCACGTGACGGGAGTGCTCGCCGCATCCGTCCAGCCGTCGCCGGCGGTCCTGCCCCGCAGGCCGGCGCTCCCCCGGCGGGGGGACGGCCCCACGCTCCTCCCCCAGCCTCCGCCGGGCGTCGACGCCCCCGATCTTCACGTCCTCCAGGTGCAGCGGACCTAGGGGGCTGCCGTGGCGTCGCGCGCTCGCGCCCGCGCCGAACGACATCCACCCACCCCCTGCACCTACCGCCGCACGGCGGGAGGAAGGACACCGCCATGAGCAAGTCCAGCAAGAAGGCCGCCGCCGTATCCCGCAAGGCTCGCATCGAGGAGATGCGCCGCGCCGAGAGGGCCCGTGACCGCAGAGCCCGCATCATCGCCATCACGCTCGGCACGGTCGTCGTCGGCGGGCTGGCGGGATGGGGCGCGTACGCCGTCAACAACGCCGATGAGAAGTCCGAGCAGAGGGCCGCCGCCGCGAAGGAGCCCGTCTCCGGCGAGAAGACCTGGAGCGCGAAGAAGCTCACGCGGAACCACGTCCAGGGCCAGGTCGACTACCCGATGAACCCGCCCGTCGGCGGCGACCACAGCCAGGCGTGGATGACCTGCGACGGCACCGTGTACCCGAAGGCCATAGCGAACGAGAACGCCGTGCATTCCCTGGAGCACGGGGCGGTCTGGGTGACGTACAACTCCAAGGCCGCCGAGGCCGACGTCAAGGCACTCGGCGACAAGGTGGCCAGGACCCCGTACACGCTGATGAGCCCGGCCGAGGATCAGTCCGGGACGATCACGCTGTCGGCCTGGGGACGTCAGCTCACCGTGGACAAGGCGTCCGACCCGCGGGTCGAGCAGTTCCTCACCAAGTACGTCCAGGGGCCGCAGACGCCCGAGCCGGGCGCCGCCTGCACCAACGGACTGACGGCCTCATGACCGTCGAAGCGGCGGGGGACTTCGTCGACGTGCGCTGACGCGAGCGCCCTCGCTCCGGCGGCCCAGGAAGCCTCGCCTCGTGCCGGCGGAGGTCGGCGGAGGTCGGCGGGACGAGCACGGGCCGGCTGTTGTCGGCCCGTGCTCGTCCCTGCGTCCGGGTGGGGCGTCGGTATCGCGGTGACCACCGTTCCACACCGCCGACCGGGAGTCGGCGGTGCCGCGGCGTGCACATCCCGGAGCGGAACCGTGCCCGCCGCTCACCGCCGACATCGGAAAGCCTTCGAACCGCGTCGAACCCGCTCGTCGAGTACTACATCGTCGACAACTGGGGCACCTACCGGCCCACGGGGACGTACATGGGCGCGGTCACCAGCGACGGCGGCACGTACGACATCTACCGGACCCAGCAGGCCGTCGCGAACGCGGGCGGCGGCACGCCGAAGCTGTTCCGGCCGCCGTACGGCGAGACCAACGCGACGGTGAAGGCCGTCGCCGCCAGGTACGGACTGACCCAGATCATCTGGGACGTCGACTCGCAGGACTGGAACGGCGCGAGCACCGACGCCGTCGTCCAGGCCGCCGGGCGGCTCACCGCCGGGCAGATCATCCTCATGCACGACTGGTCGGCGAACACGCTCGCCGCGATCCCCCGGATCGCGCAGGGACTCGCCGCCCGCGGCCTGTGCGCCGGGACGATCTCCCCGCAGACCGGCCGCGCGGTGGCGCCCGGCAGCGGATGACCGTCTCCCCGCGCCTGCGCCTGCGCCTGCGCCTGGCGCAGTCCGGACAGACCTGAACGCCTCCTCCTGCGCGGCCTTTCCCCGAGCGCCGCTACCGGCCGTCACCCGGAGACACCATCCGGCGCCGCCCCCCATCGCTGATGGGCCGTCAGCCCGCGTCGTTGACCGTCGGCGGGCCCGCCGCGAGGGTCGTGATGCTGCGGCGGAGGCGGCGGGCGTCCAGGGACGCCACGGATGTCGGGGACCGGAGGTGGGATTCGAAGGCCGCCTGGTACGGGCGCAGGGCCGCGGCGAGGTCGGGGTGTCCGGCGGCGAACTCGGTCAGGTCGGCGAGGTTCCTGGTGCCCGCCGCGGCGAGGGACCCGAGGTCGTCGAGGCCGCAGAGCAGGTCGGCGAGGCGGCCGGCGGCGGTCGCGCCCGCGAGGGCCAGGGTCAGGTCGCCGGCGGAGGAACGCGGGGGGTGCGAGACCAGGCGGTCGACGGCCACGTTCTGGAAGCGGGCACGCCAGGGCGTGGGCGGGAACCAGTGCAGGGCGCGGGCGACGGCCGGGGAGTCGGCGACCAGGGGTTCGCGGGCCGGCAGCCCGCCGACGCCCCGTACCGGGCGGCCGGCCGCCGCGAGGGCCTGGCAGGCGTGGCCCACCTCGCGCCACATGGCCCGGTCGTCGAGGACGATGCCGCGGCCCAGCAGCGTGACGATCCGGGCGTTGACGGCCGCGGCGACCGCGCCCCCGTGGTGCGGCTGCAACTGACCCACCAGCCGGAGCAGCAGCACCGCGGCCGGCAGGTCCACATGGTCGACCACCCGCTCCCAGCCGACCTCCGCCAGCATGTCGAGCGTGCCCGAGGCCTTGTCCCGGTAGTCGAGGCTGGTCAGGAGGGCGGCGAGGTCGATGGTCGGTTCCAGGTCGGCGATCAGGCCCAGCCGCAGCCGGCGCGCGGGCTTGGCGAGGTCTATCTTCGGGACGAGTTCGAGCGCCCAACGGCGTTCCCAGAGCGCCATGGTGCGCAGGATGTCCCGGATGGCGCGCGGGCTGGAGACCGTGGAGACGATGCTCTGCTTCAGCTCGTACGTCATCTGCATCCACTCCACGTTGCGGGGGTGGGTGGGTCCGATCCCGATCCGGCTGAGGTGCAGGGCGGCGGTGTACTGCTCGGTCGGGTTCTGCAGCAACTGGAGTTCGTCGGTGAAGATCTTCATCAGGTGGGTGTCGTCCGAGAGCCCCGTGTAGACGGCCCGGCCGAGTTCGGCGACCTGCTCCAGTCTGGAGAGCATGCCGGTGGCCGCGAGCGGGTTCTGGTACATCGCGGAGCGGGTCTTCCACACCAGCCGCAGTTCCTCCGTCGCGTGGACGGCGGTGAGCATCGTGCGCTCGCCGTACGCGCCGAGGAGTCGGCGCACGAACCCCCGGTCGATCTCGCTGAGGATGCTCAGGAACTGGGTGAACTCCTCGCCCGTCCGGACGGTGTCGAGCCGGTCCGTCCACACGTCCCGCCGTCCGATGATCTTGCCGGTCTTCTGGAGCAGGCCCGCCCCGGAGACCCCGCTCTCGTCCCGGTTGCTGTGCCGCATCGTGCGGGCGACCTCGCGGCAGGTCTCCGCGACGGCGACGGAGGCGGCGTTGGCCAGTCGGTGCGCCAGTTCGCCGACGTCGAAGGTCTGGGCGTACCGGTGCGCGGCGTTCGGGTAGAGGGCGCGGGCCAGCCGGTGGAACTGGGCCTGCGCGTCGGGCGGCGACCACACGCTCATGCCGACCAGCAGATCGTCGATGCCGACCCGGTCCCGCAGGTCCTTCAGGAAGGCCGGGCCGAACTCCGGGTCGGCGCCGAGCCACAGGGCGAGCCGGGGGCCCCAGACCCGCCGTGACGTGGTGAGCGACTGCGCGACGATCTCGACCATCAGGTCGAGGCACTGCTCCCGGTACCCGACCTGCGCCTCCCACAACCCCTTGACCAGGTAGTACTTCACGGACGGGCGAGGGTCCTTGGTCAGCCAGGCCTTGATCCTGGTGTCGCCGAGCCTGTCGCCGAAGCGCTGGGCGAAGCTCTCGCCGCTCTGGTGGTAGGGGTTCTCCACCGCGTGCGTCACCGACAGCAGCATGCCCGCCGCCTTGGGGTCGTTCTTCGTCGCGTCGGCCAGCCGCTCGGCGAGGGTCTCGTCGGGGGCGTTGTCCTCGGTCCACTCCAGGCCCGGGGTCTCGGCCGCCAGCAGCAGACAGGCGCACCAGGCGTGCAGGCCCTGCACGACCCGCAGCAACTCCACGGTCTCCATCGGGGTGGCGCGCCGGACGAGTTCGCGCAGCGCGCGCAGGTAACGGCCGTTGTCACGGCGGGTGTTGACGGCCCGTTTGAAGATCTCGTTGCGGTGCATGCCGGAGGTCCGGCGCAGTTCGTGCAGCGCGGTGATGACGTCGCGGGGGCTGCTGTTGTCCAGGGCGGGCTGGAGGAGGTCCTGGTACTCCTCGATCATCGTGACCCACTGGGTCTGCTCGGTCCGGTCGACGTGTCGGCGCAGCATCATCCCGGCGACGACCACCGCGAAGCCGTCCTCGGCCCGGGGCTTGTACGCGATCAGCAGTTCCGGACCGGCCTCCTGGTCCACGGGGTGGTAGCCGGGGGTGTCGTCCTCGTAGTGGCGGGTGGCGTCCTCCGCGACCCGCCGCCACAGCCGCCGTTGCAGGCGCAGGGCGCGCAGCACCAGGAAGTAGTCGGCGGGGCGGGTGGGGTCCAGACCGGTGACGACCTCCGCGACCCGCTTCACGACGATCTCGTCGAGGTCGGCGTGCTGGAACCACTCGATCCGCTCCAGCAGGTGCAGCCGCTGCTGCGCGGTGCCCTCCCCGTCCGTCAGGACGGCGTCCACCTGCGCCAGCAGCCAGGTCCTGACGCCGTCCAGGGCGAGCGCGCCGGTGGACATGGCGTGCCGGATGCCGCGGATCACGCTCACCAGGTCGTGCAGTCGCAGGGGCGACGGGGCGTCCTCCAGGCGCTTGGTGAACTCCAGGACGACGTCCCCGGCGATCTTCTCGCTCAGCGAGGAGCCGAGCGCGGTGAGGCAGCGCGCCAGTTCGCCGGCGGGCGCTCCGGCGAGCCAGTCGGCGAACGCGCCGTCGCGGGTGCGGTCGAGGAGTTCGGCGGCCACCCGCGCGCGGTAGAGCCGGGCTCCGAGCAGCCAGGTCAGGACCTCGCGGGACTCGTGCCGCATCAGCTCCTCGCCCCGGGGCGTCAGCCGGTCGACGACCTCGGCGCGCAGTCGGTCCTCGCCGGGGACGGGCACCCGCTCGGGTTCGTCGCGGTCGTCCCCCTCCTCGATCTCCTCCCGGATCTGCAGGACGCGTTGCAGGATCCGGGTGCAGTCCTCGACGCACGGAATCCTGGCCAGACCCTGGCCCAGCCCCTGCCCGTCCAGGTTCTCGACGCCGAGGGCCGCCTGCTGTTCCTCGGTGACGTCGAGTTCGGCGAGGGTCCCCTCGGGGATGCCCGAGTGGATCAGGGAGGCCGCCGCCAGGTCCGCGACCGCCTCCTGCTGGGCGAGTCCGAGACCGTCGAAGCAGGCGAGCACGGGGTCCTCGCCGCCGCCGGTGCTCATCACCCTGATGATGCGTTCGAGGTCCCGGCTGCCGTCGCTGCGCCGGACCTCCGCCAGCCCGGCGTCGCAGTCGAACCGGTCCGGCCGCGCGAGGGCCACGGCCTTGACGAAGTCCTCCAGGTGCGGCCCGCCGACGACGGCCGGGACGACGTCCACACTGTCCGTGCTCCACTCGAAGTTCGCGGAGACGTCGTACTCCAGCAGCGCGAGAACGCTGCTGCGGACGGCCTCCGACACCAGCGGCAGCAGCTCGTCCACCGCCTTGTTGCCGCCCTGGAGCGGGAGCAGCCCGTCCAGGATCAGCAGACAGGGCTTGCCCTCGTCGCGCTCGATCAGGTCGATCGCCCGCCGGGCGGCCTCGATCAGCGGGTCGCGGTCGGGCAGTTCGCCCCGCGTGGAGCTGATCGCCTGCACCTGCCAGCCGCGGCCGCGCAGGTCGTCGGCGAGCTGCGCGGCGATCGTGGTCTTCCCGCTGCGCACGGTGCCGCCGACGACGGCCACGCGTCTCGCTCTCCCGGTCGGCTTGCGCCCGCCTGCCCCGCCCTCTCTCTCGCTCTCCCTTTCCTTGTCCTTTTCCTTGTCCTTGTCCTTGCCCTGGAAGATCTCCCGCAGGTCGGCGACCTGTCGCGCCACGGGGTCGTCGGGCCGGGCGGCCTTCAGCGGCTGGGGCACCCAGCCCAGGCGGAGCAGCTCCTCGCGGTGCCGGGCGTGCTTCCACTCGGCCCACGGCTCTCCCCAGACCGCGGCGGCAGCGCCGTCCAGGGTGCGGGCGCCGGGCAGGCCGGGAAGCGGGGCGCGGCTGTCGCCGGGGCCGGCCTTGACCCAGCCCTGCGCGGTGGGGGCGAGGACCTCCCGGACGCCGATGAGCGCGAGCGCCTCGACCCGTCCGGCCAGGTCGTCCTCCGTCATCGGCGCGAAGCTCTGCCCGTCGGCCCGGACGCCGAGGGCGACCACGTCCGGCCGGGGCAGTCCGGTGACCTCGGCGAGGATGTCGAGGGCGTAGCCGAGTCCGACGGCCGGGTCCTCGGGCCACGCCGAACCGGCCGCGACCGGGAGCGCCGGCCGCCCGCCCGCCTCGGCGGCGCCGAACCCGGCCAGCAGGGCGACGACGGCCTCCCGCGCCTCGATCAGATACCGGCCGGCCCACTCCACGGGCCGGATCCAGCCGGGCCCGCCGACCGACGCCGACACCTCGCCCAGGGTGATCGCGACCCGCCCGCCGGCCGTGTCGACCACCGCCGCGTGCGCCGACCCGCCGGCCCGCCCCGCGGGGTCGAGGCGGACGGGGCACTCGGCCCACAACTCGCACAGTTGGTCGGGGAGTTCATCGCCGAGCGCGGGCAGCAACCGCTGAACCCGCCGGTGAGCCGGGGAGGCGGGCGGGGCGGCCGAGGGCTCCGTTCCCACGCCGGAGCTCACCTCGGCCAGGGCCGCGAGGCCGGCGGCGTCGGACACCGTCAGCCACTCGGGGAGGCCGGCCAGGACGGCGTCGCGGTCCGGCCCGGCGAGCAGTTCGCCGAGCCAGCCGTCCGCGAGGCCCGACGCGGCCACGGCGGCGGCGAGTTCGTCCTCGGGGACGTCCCGTGCGGCCGCCCGGTTCAGCGACAGCAGCAGGGCGACCAGCCGGTCGCGCACGAACGCGGTGTCGGGGACAGCGGCGGCTGGAGAGAACGGCGATGCTGTCATCCGGGTTACCTCCTGCGGCCGTGCTGGGACATTCCGTGCTGCGCGCTGCGGTGCTGCGAAACGCCGTGCTTCGGGTCGGTGCGGGCACGCAGCAGGGCGGGCGCGCGGGACGTGACCACGACCAGGTCGGCCGGGCCGTGGGAGCTGATTCCCGTGGGCAGTCCGTCCAGCGGCCAGCGGGCGCCGCTGCCGTCCGTGACGCTGTACGTGTCCAGCCAGTTCCCGCCCCCGCCACCGGGCCCGTATCCCTGCCCGTACCCGTCCCCGTCGCCGCCCGCGACGACGAACCAGTCGGCCGTCAGCTCGACGGCCCGCAGGTTCCGGCGCAGTGCCGGGACCGCGCCCGCGAGTGCGGCCGCACCGCCGACGAACGTGCAGTTGCCGTCCGCGTCGACGATCACGGCCGTCTCGCCATCCGCGGCGGCGGCCAGCCGCACGGGGTTCGGACACAGCGCGACCCTGCGCGGCGCGCCGGGTGCGGCCGGGGACCAGCGGTGGACCACGCCGTCGAGGGTGGCCGCCCAGAGCACCGGATCGTCGGGCGGGCCCGCCAGAGCCGTCGCGACGACCGTCTGCCGGAACGGCTCGCGGCCCACCGGCTCCAGGTCGCCGCCCGCCGGCCCCACCGCCAGGACCTCGACGGCCGGGCCGTCGCCGAGGGCGAGGAACCCTGCCGGATGTCCCGCGCTGGGGCCGGGCCGCTCGCCCTTCCCGGTCCGCAGGACCTGGTCCGGCACCCGGTCGGCGTCGGGAGCGCAGCGCAGCACCGAGCCGTCGGCGAGGACGAGGAGCGCGTCAGCCCCGTCGGCGGTGTCGAGTGCGTGCAGTGCGACGACGCGGCTGTCGGCGACCTGCCGCGACGGCCCCTGCTCGCCGCTGCCGCCGTCCCACCACACGAGCGTGCCGTCGTCGTGCGCGGTGATGACAGAACCGGGTCCGGCGCTCCCGGGTCCGGGGCTCCCGGTGACGCACACGCGCGTGGTGGTGTGCCGTTCGCGGGCGGCCGGTCGCGCCCAGCGCACCTCCAGCGATCCGCACGGCGCGGCGACGGGCCCCACGGCCTGGGCGAGGTCGGCGAGTCCGCGCCGGGTGGCGGCGAGCGCGAGGGCGAACCGGCGTTGGTGCGGCTCCGCCTGCCGCGGCTGGGCGTTCCACACGGCGGCCCGCGCTGCCTGTTCCGGGCCGTGCAGGGCCTTGACCGTCCGGGTCATGGTGGGCCGCGGCAGCGCGAGCAGGAAGCCGGGGTCGTCCAGGAGCCGGTCGACGTCGCCGGCGGGATCGGCCGCGGCCGCGGCGAGGATGTCGAGCAGGTGGGGCGCGACGCGCTCCCAGCCGGAGAAGCCGACGGCCTCGGGGCCGATCTCGTCGAGCAGTTGCCGCAGCACGGCCCGCACCGCCCGTGGGGACCTTCCGGGCGCGCGGACGGTGGCGTCCCGCCGCTCCAGGAAGGTCCGGCAGGCGGCGAGACACGCCTCCAGCTCCCCCGCGCCGACCGGGGTCCGGGCGCGGCGCGCGGTGACGGCGGCCCAGGTCGGCACGTCGAGGAAGAGGTCGTCGTGGAAGGAGCAGAGCGCGGTGAGGACGTCGACGGCCGCGTCCGCCACCGGCTGCGGGAGTAACTCGCCGAGGGTCCGGCGGAGCAGACGGTCGAGCCGCTCGACGGCGGCCTCGGACGCCCGGTCGAGGGGGTCGACGCGGTCCCGGACCAGGACGTCCGCCGCGGCGACCGCGGCCGCGAAGCAGCCGCCGCAGATCCGCTCCAGGGCGGCGACGGCCTCCGGTGCGCCGCGACCGCCGCGGCCGCCGGGAGCGTCCGGAGCGCCGTACTCGAGCCGGGTCCGCAGGTAGGCGGCCACGGCGGCGGGGCCGCGGTGGGCGGGTTCGTCGAGGTCGACGGCGAGCCCGGCGGGGTGCCCGGGCAGCGGACGCGCCGCCCCGAGCACCACCCGGACGTCGGGCAGCGCGGCCAGCGGCCCGACCAGGTCGGCCAGTACGGCGTCGGGCCCGTCCGCCTCGTCGACGTGATCGACGATGACGCCCCGCACGGTTCCACCGCTTCCGCCGCTGCCGCCGCCGCTTCCGCCGTTTCCGCCGTTTGCGCCGCCGAGTCCGGCCAGCAGGTCGGCGACGCTCTCGGCGGCGGTGAGCCTCAGGAGGCGGGCGATCTCGGCGGCCAGCCGGTCGGCGGTGCGGCCGCGCGCGTCGACCGGCGCCAGGGCGAGGTCGCCGACGGGCAGGACGCCCTGCCGGGCCACGACCGGCAGCCTGGCGCGGAGGTCGGAGGTCGCGGTGGTGGCGATCCGGCCGAGGACCGCGGTCTTGCCGCTGCCGCGGGAGCCGGTCAGCCACAGCGGCGGAGCGGATCCGGCGCCGGACAGATGGTCGAGGACGGTGCGCAGCGCGGCCTCGCGGCCGGTGAAGTACCAGCCGGGCGCGTCCTGGTCGCGCACCCCGCGGGAGCTCCGGCTCCACGCGGCCGGGAGCCCGACCGGCGGTTCGGAGGGCATGAACAGCGGGTTGGGCAGGGTCCGGCAGTGCGGGTCCTCGTGACCGGCGACGATCCGTGCCTTCTGCGAGGTGCGACTCAGGGCTTTCTGGACCGATTCCATCACCTTCGCCAGATTCAGGTGCGGCTGTTCGAAGGACCGGACGGCGGTGTCGCGCAGCGCGGCGGTGAACGCGTCGGAGAACACGGTCTGTCGAGCCGTCTCGGCCCGCCGGGCGGCGGCCACGACCCACAGGTCGAACTGGCCGTCGACGGCGCGGTACCGGGCCTTCGCCAGGGTGTCCAGCAGGGTCTGCTCACCGCCGGGTCCGGCCCCGCAGGCGTCCAGGACGAGCAGGACCTGGGCGAGGTCCGTCCGCTCCTTCAATGCGGCGATCAGGGCGGCGGGCGGCACGGCCGCGCCCCACTCCAGGGGTTTGTCGTGCTCCGGCGCCACGAGCACCCACTCGTTCTCCCCTTGGTGGCCGTGGCCGGTGGCGTAGATGACGAGCGTCGCCGTCCGCCCGCGCTCGTCCGGGTCCTCGGCAGTGGATCCGCTCCAGTCGGACAGGGCGCCGCGGAGCGCCGCGTGGGAGAGCGCGTACCCGTCTCCGTCCTCGCCGTCGGCCTTGGCCTTGGCCTTGACCTCGTCGGCGAACAGCTCGGTCAGCCCGAGGGCGCCGAGCCCCTCCCGGACGGCCCGCACCTCGTCCGGCAACAGCTCCAGATCCGCGAAGCTCCCGCCGTACGCGGGCCGGCCCGATATGCAGAAGTACCCCGTCCGCCCCGTCCGCCCGGTGCCCTCAGCCAAGAGCCACCTTCACCGACTCGGAGGTGCGGACGTTCTTCAGGTACACGACGGCGTCGTGCGCGGTGCGGCGGGAGTTGGCGGCGGAGAGGTCGTGGATCTTCCCGGCGAACAGCCCGTCCAGCTCCTTCACCGTGGCGACGGCGTCCTCCTTCGCGGCGACGTTCACCCAGGTGTCGATGCCGACCGGCCAGGGGGCCTGGCAGGAGTCGAGGTACGGGTGCAGTTCGCGCAGGACCGGCCGCAGCCCCAGCGGTGAGCCGAGGGTGATGAGGGTCGTCGCGGAGGTCGGCCGGTTGGACCGCAGCCAGTCGTAGGCCACGACGCTGCCCAGCGAGTGGGCGATGACGAGCCGCGGCCCGGTCTCCATCGCGGCGCTGAACTCGGCGTGCACCTTATTCTTGAATTCCGGGTCGCGCAGATAGCGGGCCACCTGCTTGACGAGCCCGAGAATCGCCGCGTTCGTGCCGCCGAGGAACTTGCGTTTCTGCAGTTTGTCGATGGCCCACTGCACACTGCGCGGGGCGTACGCGGCCTTGCCCGCCGCCTCCGCCTGATCCTGATCCTGATCCTTATCGCGATCCCGCGACGGGTCGTCGACGCTTTCCGCGAAGGAGATCAGCAGTTCCTCCTCGAGTCCGGGCGCGAGGTCCCCGATCTCGTACTGCCAGGCGGGGCCCGCTTTTCCGTCGTTGTAGAGGTGCCCGTAGAAAACGCATTCGACCGTGAGGCCGTCGACTTCGCGGAACCGCACATTCCGCAATCCCTCGCGCAGTGCGGCCAGCCAGGTGTCGTGCATCTCCGCACGGCTCGACCGCTCGGCGAAAATGCCATGTACGACGACAACGTCCGCCATGAAACCACCACCCCCGATTCGTCCCTGGCCGCGATTATGACAAACAGGACGGCTTCGGCGCTGCCCTCTTGCACGGTCGACGATCGGCCGGGAAGGGGCGTCCTGGAGCCGTGCGGGCCGCCCCGATATCCTTCTCCCCCATGGGGAGAGCCGCAGGCGAACAGATGGGCGTCGTGACCGCGTTGGTGCGGTCGACGTTTCTCGTGAACACCGTGTACGCCGAGTCGAGCCGCGCCTACGGCATCACTCCGCAGCAGGGTCAGCTGCTGTGCGTGCTGATGCCGCAGCCGTACGGCATGAGCGAGCTCGGCGAGATGCTCGGCCTCGCCAAGTCCAGTCTGACCGGGCTGGTGGACCGCACGGTCCAACGCGGCCTGGTCCGACGCGAACCCGATCCGCGGGACGGACGGGCCGTGCGCGTCGGACTCACCGAGGACGGCGACCGGCTCGCGCACCGGTTCTACGACGAGACGTGCCGCCGCCTGGAGAAGCTCCCGTCCGCGCTGCACACGAACGAGCGCGACCGGCTGGCCGCGCTCCTCGCCCGCGTCGTCGTCGACAACAAGGTGCCCGAGGTCTTCACCGACCCTGACAGCTAGGGCCTGTCGTCCGCCACCGCGTAGACGCCTCCCGTCCTCGTCCTGGCGGCGGTCGTCAACGCCAGGGTGACCGCGATCGAGGTCAGCGCCATGGCCGTCATCGCCGTGGCGGGTGAGGTGAGTTGGGCCACCGCGCCCGCGAGCGCCGCGCTGACGCCCTGCATGGTGAGCATCCCGGCCGAGTGCAACCCCAGGGCGTGGCCGCTGAGTTCGGCGGGCGTGAGGGCCATCAGCCGCTCCTGCTGGACCAGGCTCGCGCCGAAGCCGACGGAGGCGAGGGCGGCGCAGGCCGCGGCGAGCGGGAGCGCCGGGTGCAGGGCGAAGAGAGTGTAGGGGGCGGCGAGGAGCAGCAGCAGCGGGGTGGCCAGGCGGGGGCGCAGGTTCGGCGGGAGGAGGCGGCCCACGCTCAGGTCCCCGACCAGCATGCCCAGCGCCGCGCACGCGAACAGCGTGCCCGCCGCCTCGGGGTCGTACGACACGAAGAGCGCCTCACAGCCGACGACCAGGCCGTTGGGGAGCCACAGGCCCAGGTAGGTGAGGCGGCGGGGCCGGGAGGACCACAGCACGGCGTTCGTGCGCCGGGTCAGCGCGGCCGAGGGCCGGCCGAGGGCGCGCGGCGGGCGCACGGTCAGTCCGAGGCAGGCGACCAGCGCCGCGGTCGCGTACAGCAGCGCGGCGAGCAGGAGGACGGGCCGCGGGGACAGGACGGTCACCAGGGCGCCGCCGACGGCGTATCCGGTGATCTGCATGAGCCCGCTCATCATGTTGAAGAGCGAACGCCCCGGCAGATAGCTGTCCTTGACGTCCGACTCGCCGAGGATCTCGTTCAGCAGGCCCCAGCGGACGCCGCCGCCGAGCGAGGCGATGAGCCCCTGGACGAGTACGACGGCGAAGACGCCCCACACCGGCAGTCCGGGCAGCGCCATGACGGACGTCGCGACGGCGAAGGCGAGGGAGAGACCGGTCAGCGCCGACCGCGGCGGCAGCCGGTCGGCGCCCGAGAGGAGGACGGTCGCGCCCAGCACCTGCGCGAGCGACGGGCCGAACATGCTCACCGCCGACAGCAGCGGGGAGTCGGTGGCCCGGAAGACGAGCGTGCCGAGGGCGAGTCCGCTCACCGTCTGGGCGGCCGTGTGGGCGGCGGAGGAGAGGAAAAGGGGCGTGAATTCCGGGACGCGGAAGAGCCGTCGGTACGTGGATCCGGTCATGCGGGGAGTCTGGAACGGCCCGGGGAGAGCCGGTTATTGTTTCGCGGTCACGCGAAAGGTCGTGGGTGTCGCAGGTGCGGGAGGAGGGGGCGTCGTCGTGGGCTGGTGGCAGATGAACGCGGACACCCTGGCCTGCAGCCGGTTCGTGCTGTCGCCGTTCGCCGAGACCTTCGCGAGCCTGAAGCTGCTGCACGCGGGCGTGGGCACGCACCCCGGCGAGCAGGAGTGGCTGCACGCCCACCTCCCCGCCTACCGCGCCCGCCTCGCCGCCGACCCGGTGACCGCGCTGCTCGTGCGGGCCGGGCTCGGAAGGAGCTGGATCGCGGACTTCCTCACGCCGACGCCGCGGGACGGCGAGAGCCTCGAGGAGGGCGTGGCCCGGGTACGGGCGGCCCGTCCGGCGGACGCCCGCGCCCATCTGCGGACGTCCCTGGCCCGGCCGCTCCCCGCCGCCCTGGACCGCGACGACCTGCCCGAGCGGGCGGCCGAGCTGCTGGAGTACGTGTGGGAGGCGGGCGTACGGCCGTACTGGGAGCGGCGGCGGCGCGTCCTGGAGGCCGACGTCGTCGCGCGGACCGCGCAGGTCAGCCAGGGCGGCTGGGCCGCCGTCCTGGACTCGCTGCGGCCCGGGACCCGCTGGCTCGGCGAGAGCCGCTTCCAGGTCAACCTGCACGAGTACCCGCCCCGTGAGATCTCCGGCGCGGAGCTGCTGTTCGTCCCGGTGACCCCGAAGACAGGCTGGGTGTCCTGGGAGGGCCGGGGAGCGGGAGCGGCGGAGGGTGAGGAAGGGGAGGAGGGAGCGGGAGAGGAGGAGGGCGCGGGAGCGAGTGCGGGAGCGAGTGCGGGAGCGGGGCGGTACGCCGTCGTCTACCCCTGCGCAGGCGCACTGGCGGAAGCCCACCGCACCCCCGCCCAAGCCGCGCCGACCGCGCTGGGCGCTCTGCTGGGCCGCTCCCGGGCGGCGGTCCTGATCCTCCTCGCCACCCCTGTGAGCACCACCCAGCTGGTGGCCCTGACCCACCAGCCCCTCGGCTCGATCGGCCGCCACCTGCGGGTCCTGCTGGACGCGGGCCTGGTCCAGCGCCACCGCGCGGGCCGCTCGGTGCTGTACTCCCGCACGACCGCGGGCGAGGTCCTGACGGAGGCGGCCGGCGGGCCGGAACCGGAAGCGGGGGGTGCCCCCGGAAGGGCTGGGGTCACCTTGCGGGGCTAGCATCCGGGGCATGACTACTGATGCCGGTTCCTCTCCCCTCGACGTCCAGATCGACGCCCTCAAGGGCGGCTCCGCGGAGCTCTCGCAGTACGCGGGCAAGGCCGTGCTGGTGGTGAACGTGGCCTCCAAGTGCGGCCTGACCCCGCAGTACACCGGCCTGGAGAAGCTCCAGGAGCAGTACGCCGCCCAGGGCTTCACCGTGCTCGGCGTGCCCTGCAACCAGTTCCTCGGGCAGGAGCCCGGCAGCGCCGAGGAGATCGCCGAGTTCTGCTCGGCCACCTACGGCGTGTCCTTCCCGCTGACCGAGAAGGTCGAGGTCAACGGCGAGGGCCGGCACGCGCTGTACGAGCGGCTCGTCGGGTTCGCGGACGGCGAGGGCCACGAGGGCGACATCCGCTGGAACTTCGAGAAGTTCCTGATCGGCCGGGACGGCTCCGTCGTGGCCCGCTTCTCCCCGCAGACCGAGCCGGAGGCGGCCGAGCTCGTCGCCGCGATCGAGGCGCAGCTCGCCGGTTGACCCTGCCCCTGGGGCAAGGCGCAGTCTCCTCGTCACCGGGCGCACCAGATCGCCCGGTGACGGAGGATGGCGGGATGGACGCAGCGGGCGCAGGGAACGCACGGGACGTGCCGGACCGTGGCGCGCTGCTCACCATCGGTGCGTTCGCCGCGCGGGCCCGGCTGTCCGCCAAGGCCCTGCGGCTCTACGACCGGCTCGGGCTGCTCGCCCCGGCCCACATCGACGAGACCAGCGGCTACCGCTACTACCGGGCCGCCCAGGTCGACCGCGCCCGGCTGGTGGCCATGCTGCGCCGGCTCGACATGCCGCTCGCCCGGATCGCGGAAGTGGTGGAGACCACTGACGGGACCGACCGGGCCGGCGGGACTGCCGGGTCCGGCGGGACTGCCGGGTCCGGCGGGACTGCCGGGTCCGATGCCGGGGAGCTGCTCGCCGCCTACTGGGGCGAGGTCGAGACCCGGTTCGCCGCGCAGCGCACCCTCGCCGCCTACCTCCGTGCACGTCTGTCGGGGAGGAGCTCCGAGATGTACGAGAAGTTCGAGGTCCGGTTGGTCGACGTGCCCGAGCAGGTGATCATCACCGAGTCACGGCACACGCTCGCGGACGAGCTGCCCGCCTGGATCCCCGCTTCGCTGGGGCGGCTGGAGGCGGCGGCCGGGGAGTGCGGCGGGAGCGTCGGCGCGCCGTTCGTCGTCTACCACTCCGAGGTCTCCATGGAGAGCGACGGCCCCGCGGAGTCCTGCGTGCCGGTCGCCGACGAGGCGGCGGCGCGGGTGTGGGCGTCCGGCCGGGGCCGGGAGCGGGGACCGGGACGGCAGATCCAGGTGCGGGTGGAGCCGGCCCGGCGGCTGGCGTACACCCGGATCGCCAAGGCGCAGGTCGCGCATCCGCAGATCATCGCCGCGTTCGAGGCGGTGGAGGCGTGGATGAAGCGGGAGGGCTGGGAGTACGACGGGCCCTGCCGGGAGATCTACTTCGCCGACTGGGACGCCGCGGGAGTCGAGGACCCGGTCTGCGACGTGGCGTTCCCGGTGACCCGGTGACCCGGTGTCCCCGGTGTCTCGCTGACCTCGGCGCCTCGGTGACGCATGCGTAGCCGGTGAACAGCACCGAGCCCTCTCGGCTAGGACGGCGATCTGGACGAGAGGGCCCGTGAGCGGTTCTTATGCAGTTGTTCCGGTAACCGGCCCCCTATGACTTGACCGATGCCACGAAGTCGCTCCACGCCTCGGCGGGGAAGGCGAGCGTCGGACCGTCCTGAACCTTGGAGTCCCGGACGACCAGGGCCTGTACCGGCGACTTGACCTCGACGCACGCACCGTTGCCCGTGGAGTACGAGGACTTGGTCCACGTGTGCGCGCTGCCCTGACGAATTGCCATTTTTGCTCCGGAGTGCAGTTGTTGAGTTGCGGTTCGCGCCAACCTTGTTGCTCGATGGCGTGATCGACGCTACTCGCCAACATCGACTGACGAAGCGACTATTCACTCGACCGGATGACATATCCCCATGGAAACTTCCATTCTGACCGGGTGAGGGGTTATCATGCGGCACTTCTCGCTCAGGGCACGTACTTCTTGGCGATGTCGGCGATGAACTGGCGGGACTGATCCACGTTCAGCGCCTGCGCGCGCAGATGCTCGTACATCACGCTGTACTTCTGCACGTCGTTCGGTTTCTCCAGGTAGAGATCGCTGGTGACGCCCTCGATGTAGACGACGCTGGAGTCGGCCGTGTCCGGGAACTCCAGGATCGCGTACTGGCCGTTGAGGCCCGGATGCGCACCCATGTCGAACGGGATCACCTGCACGGTGACATGCGGCAACTGCGACTGCTCGACGAGGTGTTCCAGCTGCTCCCGCATCAACTCACGGCTGCCGACGACTCTCCGGAGCGCGGACTCGTCCATGACGCTCCACAACCTGAGCGGGTTCTCACCGGAGGAGACACGTTCCTGCCGACGCATGCGCACCTGCACACGCTTCTCGATCTCCGTGTGCGCGGTCTCCGGCAGCGCGCCCGAGATCAGCGCCTCCGCGTACTGACGGGTCTGCAGCAGCCCGGGCACGACCTGCGGGTCGTACACGCGCAGGCTCGCCGCGTCCGTCTCCAGGCCGATGTAGACGCTGTACGGGACATCGCCGAAGGCATGCCACCAGCCCTGCTGGCGGGAGTCCTTGGCCATCTCCATCAGCGAGTCGACCATCCGCTGGTCCTCGACCTCGTACACCCCGCACAGGTCGCGGACGTCGCGCTGGCTGATGCTGCGCCGGCCGTTCTCCAGCCGGCTGATCTTCGACTGCGACACCAGCAGGCGCTCGGCGACCTCTTCGGCCGTCATGCCCTTGAGCTCACGGAGCCGACGCAGCTCCTGGCCCAGCCGGCGTCGCCTGACAGTGGGATTGACATTGGACGCCACGGGACGTGCACCTCCGGCTGCGTGCCTGTAACTGACACTTTGCGTATCTGCTGTTGAGCAGACTGCCACCAAGGTGCTTTCTACCGCTGGAAAACGGTGGATATGCGGCCGGTACACGCCAGTTCGGGTCAGTCCCCCGACAGGCTTTCGGCCAGGGCCGCGGGGTCTGCCCGGACTGCCGACATGCGTCCGCGCGGGGCGACGGGTCAGTGACGTCCCATCGCCCCGCGCGGGCCGCGGCGGCTCCCGAACGGGTCTTGCGTTGTTGCGTTGTTGCGCTATCGCATTGCTGCGTTGTCGTTGCTTTGTTCGCGGTCTTCGTGCGCGGTGTCGTGGGACTGCGGCTCAGTGAGCCACGACACGCGCCATGGGACCGCGGCGCGGCTGCGCCGGAACGCCACGGGCTGGCTCCGGAGCGGGCCTGGCGGCGCCCGGTCCGGCCTGTCGGCCGGGGGGTGCTGCCTGGTTGCGGCGCGGCTGTGCCGCCGCACCGTTCTGGACGTCCATCACGGCGTGCGCCACGAGGCCGCCCATCGGGTCGTGCCTGATCAGGTCCCGCAGCCGGGAGCGGGACGAGCGTCCCTCGTTCCCCGGATACAGGTGCTTGCCGAGTCCGACCGCGTGCGCCAGTGCGGCGAGCGCGGCGGTCCGCGGGTCCGGCGGTACGCCGGTGCGGATCGCGGAGTCCAGCCGGGCCTTGATCTCCCGGCTGATCTCGTTGTCCGTCGCCTGATAGCGAGTCGTCGGCAAGACTCCGCACATCTGGCCCGCCACGGCATGCACCATGCCGCACCGCTCCAGATGCGAGAGGTAGGTCTGGCGCAGCCCAAGGCGCGGCCCGCCGATCCAGTGGACGGCACGCACCGGAGCGCCACGCCTTCGCAGCAACTCCAACGCGCAGTCCAATGTCGGATCTCCAGTCGGCCGTGGTGCCACCACGGCGATACGATCCCCGTCAGGGGCTATCCGTCCGGCCAGCGCGAGCTCCACTAGCTGCGCTCCGGCCAGACCGAGGTCGAGCGATTGCGGCTGTGCGGTGGTACCCGTGGTCGGGTCCAACGCCAGAAGCAAAAGCTCTTCCGGAAGTGTTCTGCGGCTCCTGCCCATCCATGCCTCCCCGCGTGGATGAATGACAGGGTGACCCCTCTCACATTGGTCTGTCGAGGGTGCGTGACCTGTTTGTAGTGGAACCAGTAGGTATGTCGTTCTCGTCTACCTCAGGAGCCAAGCCCTCTACACAGGACACTGGTAGACGGTTCGGACACGCTGTAATGCGGTCCGGGGCGGGGCTGTTCACGGTTCGGCAGGCGCACGCGGTGGGCGTGCGGCACAAGGAGGAGGCATCGGTGGCGGGCGAGTCCCCCGACAGGTCGAAGCAGCGCGAGTCGTCGGCAGAACCGACGTCGGGGAGCGCGGGCACGGTTCCCGAAGCACGTGAATCCCGCGATTCCGGCGGCGTCCGCGAAGTCCGCGACCCGCGAGTCGCGGTGGCGCGGGAGGCCGAGCCGTCCGCGTCGCGCGGCGGCGTGGACACGGCGACGCGAGTGTTCTCGGTACGGGACCTGAAGACCGAGACCCCGGAGGACCCGGAGGAGCCCGAGGAGACCCCCGAGGCCGCCGAGCCGACGGAGGAGCCCGCGGGGACCGGCGAGACCGACGGCGGGCGCGGCAAGGACACCGCGGAGACCGAGGCCGAGGAGCCCCCGGCGACGGACGCCGAGGACGGCGAGACCGCCGAGAGCGTCGCGGAGGCCGGGGCCGAGGCCGCCGAGGAGCCCGAGCGCACCGACGACGACGCCGAAGACGGCCAGGACGCCGAGAGCGTCGCGGAGACCGACGCGGAGAGCGCCGAGGAGCCCGACGGGGTCGAGGACGCCGTGGAGGGCGGCCGGAGCGGCGAGATCGCCGAGGAGGCCGCGGAGGCCGCCCAGGACGGCCCTGAGGGCCCCGAGGAGGCCGCGAGCGCCCCCGAGGGCCCCGCGGGCGCCTCCGGGGGCGGTGACGAGCGTCTGCGGGCGGCTGTGGCCCAGTGGGTGGTCTCGGCGGACGAGCAGACCTCCGGGGACGAGCCGGCGGACGACGACGCCATCGACGCCGAGACCCACGCCGACGCCGAGACCCACGCCGACGCCGAGGACGGCGAGACCGCCGACGCCGACGCCGACGTGGAGGAACGTTCCGAGAGCGTCGCCGAGGCCGAGGCCAAGCCGGCCTCCAAGCCCGCGCCGAAGTGGGCCTCGGACCCCGACAAGGCCGACAAGGCCGAGGCGGCCGACGCCGAGGAAGCCGACGCATCCCCCGTCGACCAGCCCACCGCCGTCTTCAAGGCCCCCCGGCCCAGGCCCGCCGTCGACCAGCCGACCACCATGCTCAAGCTGGGCGACGCCACCAAGCCCGAGCCGGACAAGGACGAGACGCAGGCCGAGCCCGAGCCCGAGGCGGCGGCCGAGGCCGCCCCCGCCGAGCGGACCAGCCGGTTCGTCGCGCTCAAGCCGCTCGACGAGCCCCGGCCGCCGAAGCAGGACGTCACCGCGCTCGTCCCGCAGGTCGGTCCCGAGCGGACCACGCAGCAGCCGCTGCCGCCGAAGCCGCCGCTGGACCTGCTGGCCGAGCTGACGAACACCCCGCCGCCCCCGCCGACCCCGATGCGCACGCTCGGCCGGCGGGTCAAGATCTGGACGCCGCTGGTCATCCTGCTGCTGGTCGTGTTTGCGATCGCGCAGGCCGTCCGACCGCTGCCGGCGACCGGCCTGACGCTCACCGCGAAGGACTCGTACACCTTCGACGGCGGCAAGACGCAGCTGCCCTGGCCGAGCGAGGGCCAGGGCTGGATGGACATCGACGGCGTCGGCACGATGGGCAGCTTCGGCGAGCAGTCGCCCGTGGCCATCGGCTCGGTTGCCAAGACGATGACCGCGTACATCATCCTCAAGGACCACCCGATGAAGACCGGGGAGGAAGGTCCGGAGATCGAGGTCGACGCGACGGCGGAGAAGGAGGGCGGCTACGACGTCTCCGGCGACGAGTCGACGCTCAACACCGTCAAGGCCGGCGACAAGCTCACCGAGAAGCAGGCCCTTTCGGCCGTCCTGATCCCCTCCGCCAACAACATCGCGCGGCTGCTCGCGCGCTGGGACGCGGGTTCGGAGGCGGCGTTCGTGAAGAAGATGAACGCCACCGCCAAGGAACTGGGGATGACGAACACGACGTACACCGACCCCTCGGGCCTGAAGGAGACCACCGTCTCCACGGCCGAGGACCAGGTGAAGCTGGGCCGTGCGTTCGTGCAGGTGCCGGCCCTGGTCTCGATCTCCAGCGCAGCCAGCTGGACCGACCCGTCCGGCAAGTACTGGAACAACTACAACGAGCTGCCGTACCTGATCGGCGCGATCGGCATCAAGACCGGCAGCACCACCGCGGCCGGCGGCAACCTGCTCTTCGCCTCCCGCAAGGAGGTCGACGGACGGTCGGTGACCATCGTCGGCGCCGTCCTCGGCCAGCACAAGCAGAAGATCCTCGCCACGGTCAACGCGGTCAGCAAGACCGCGCTGCTCGCCGCCCAGGACGCGCTCACCTCGGCGAAGATCGTGAAGAAGGGCGATGTCGTCGGGTACGTGGACGACAAGCTGGGCCACCACACGCCGGTCGTCGTCACCAAGGACGTCCCGGCGGTCGGCTGGGCCGGGCTGACGGTGAAGCTGTCCTTCGCCTCCGGCGAGGTCCCGCACACCGCGAAGGCCGGCACCCAGGTGGGCACGCTCACCGTCGGGGACGGCTCCAGCACCGCGGTCAAGGTGCCGGTCGCCCTCCAGGCGGACCTGGTCGAGCCGGGCTTCACGGACAAGCTGACACGCATCGGCTGACCCTCGTCCCTCGCACGCAGCCTCCGTCACCCCGTCGGGCAGCCGCCCGGCGGGGTGCGTGCTAGCGTCGCGAAACGGGACAGGTCGCCGGTCGCAAGGGCGCAGTCGTGAAGCGGACGCGAACAGGACGCGACCGAGAGCGGAAGACGGGACACGGGGAGTGCCTTCAGGTGGCCACTGCGGAGCCGACACGCGCCGACGACACCGGTCCGGGCCCGGACGCCGGCCCGCGGGCGAGGGTGCCCGCACCCCAGTCCGGCGAGCACGACCGCGACGACCCCGACCGTGGCAGCCGTGACCCGGTGGTAGACGTCGAGCAGGGGCCCGCCCCGGAGGCCGCCGCCACCGAGGGTGGGCCGTCCCGCCTGCGCTCCGCTCTCGACCGTCTCGGCGGTCGGCTCCGCCGGCACCTCGTACTGTCCATGACGGCGCTGTCCGGCGTCCTGCACCTCGTCTGGTTCTTCACTTTCGCGAACAGTGGCGGCGACCTGGCCGCGCAGGACGCGTGGGCCGAGTTCGTCGGCCGGCACCCCGACTCCGCGTACAACCTCGCCTGGTACGGCGGCATGCACCCGGTGTCGTACAGCATGGTGTCGCCGTATCTGATGTCCGTGCTCGGCGTCCGGACGACGATGATGATCGCCGGGACGCTCTCGGCGGGGCTCCTCACCCTCGTCCTGCTGCGCTGCCGACCGGTGAGGAACCCCGTGTGGCCGGCGCTGGCGGGGGTCTTCGCGCTGCTGTGCAACGCGGCGTCCGGGCGGGTCACGTACGGGCTCGGCAACCTGTTCGCGCTGGGCGCGGTCGCCATCGTCTTCTGCTGGCCGCACAGCTGGCGCTATCACCGGTACTGGAAGGCCGCCTGCGCGGCGCCGCTCGCCGCGCTCGCCACGATGGGCTCGCCGGTGGCCGGGCTCTTCGTGGGCATCGTCGCCGTCGCGCTGTTCCTCCAGAAGCGGCGGCCGGGCGCGTGGGCGCTGGGGCTGGCCCCGACGGCCGTCGTCGCCGTCTCCGCCTGGCTGTTCCCGTTCTCCGGCACCCAGCCGATGGCCTTCGGCTCGGCGTCGCTGCCGCTGATGTCGGCGGCGGTCGTCTACTACGTCGTCCCGCGCGACTGGAAGACCGTGCGGATCACCGCGGCCGTGTACGGGCTCGGGGTGCTGCTGGTGTGGCTGATCAGCTCGCAGATCGGCTCCAACATCACCCGGCTGGCGATGCTGTACACGGGTGTGGTGCTGATGGCCGCGCTGCCGTTCGCCGTGCCGCGCAGCCGCAAGTGGTACACGATCGTCGTGGCGTTCGTCGGGTTCGTGGGCTGGATCGGCTTCAAGTCGGTCGACGACGTCGTGCGGACGACCCCGGCGGCCTCCTGGGCGCGTGAGCTGGCGCCGCTGGTCAACGAGTTGCAGGAGGTCGGCGCGGAGAAGGGGCGGGTGGAGGTCGTGCCGGCCCGTTCGCACCGGGAGGCGTCCGCGCTCGCGCCGTACGTCAACCTCGCCCGCGGCTGGAACCGCCAGGCCGACATGGAGCGCAACCCGCTCTTCTACGACGACACGCTCAACTCCGCGAACTACCACGAGTGGCTCCAGCGGTGGGCCGTGCACTTCGTCGTCGTCCCGAAGGAAGCGCTGGACGGGGACGGCGGCGAGCGGGAGCGGGAACTGGTGCAGCGAGGGCTGCCGTATCTGGAGCAGATCTGGGGCGACGCCAACTGGCAGCTGTTCAAGGTCACCGATCCCGCCCCGCTCGCGGAGCCGAACGCGGTCGTGCAGCGGGCCGAGCAGGGCGAGATGACGATCACGGTGCGCAAGGCGGGGCGGATCCTGATCCGCATCCCGTACTCGCCGTGGCTGAGCGTCGTCGACGCGCAGGGCAAGAGCCTGAAGCCGCCGCAGGAGACGGACGCGTCCAAGGACCGGGCGGAGGGCGAGCCGAAGACGTACGACAACGTCAACGGATGCCTGTTCGAGACGGAGGAGGACGCGGAGGGCGACAAGTGGACGATGCTGCTCGCGCCGAAGGCGGGGACGTACCGGCTCGCCGCGCCCTACCAGCTGCCGCGGGGAACTCCGTGTCCGGACGAGCTCAAGCAGCCGTGATCAGCGCAGGTCGGTCACATAGCGGTCGGTGCCCGGGACCGTCGGGACGAAGGGTGCGACCAGTTCCACCCGTCCCAGGCCCGACTCCGTCACCGCCTCCCCCAGGCCGGTGAAGTGTGGGTCCCAGCAGTCCCTCGGGTCGGTCTCCAGGAACCACAGGAGGGTCAGGCGGGTGTCGACGCCCTCGACCTGCTTGACGTAGGTCATGCGGTCGCCGGGGAGGGGGGTGGGGCGGAAGACGGTGACCATGGCCGTCGGGGAGCCGGCCAGCCGCTTGGGGAGGTGGCGGGCGCGCAGCCACTCCAGGAGTTCGGCGCGCTGCTCCGGGCTCTCGGCGTCGATCACCTCGAGCACCAGGCCGGCGTAGAGGTGGTCGAGGGCGTGGAAGTCCCTCGGTCCGGCCGCGCCGTCCCGGTAGACGGTCGCCTCGTGGTCCTGGAAGGCCGTGAAGACGTGGGTGCGGTCCTGGTAGACCCGCGCGTCCCGGTTGAGGCGCTTGTTGATGGCGACCGTCCACCGCATGTGGTCGTCGTAGCGGCCGTCGGTGATCCAGTAGGTGGAGAGATAGCAGCCCGCGGTGACGGGCTGGGCGATCGCCGACTTCTCCGGCTGCCGCAGCAGTTGGAGATCGCGGGTCGCCACCCATCGCCGACCCGCGAACATCCAGGGCATGGCCATCGCGCCGGCGTAGTAGTGGTCGTCCTCGTACCAGCGGTTGTAGGCGTACTCGTGGCCGGGATGCGGCTCGACCATGGTGATCAGGGCGTGTCCGGGGCTGACCCCGTAGGGGCCGACGGCGGCCAGCTCGGCGTACGTCTCACTGCGGGTCTCGCTGGGGGTCCCGCTGCGGGTCCCGTCGCTCATGGGTCGTCCCCTTCCGTCCTCTTCCGTCCTCCTGCACCGGCCCCTACTCTGACGCCCCGTCAGATAAGACGCCAGAGTCGGGAGGTCATCGATGTCACTGCTCGCGGGCAAGACGGTCGTCGTGTCGGGGGTCGGGGCCGGGCTCGGTCACCGAATCGCGGCCGCGGTCGTGCGGGACGGCGGGAACGCCGTGCTGGGGGCGCGCACCGAGGCGCATCTCGCCAAGAGCGCGGCCGAGATCGACCCGGCGGGGGCGAGTACGGCGTACCGGGCCACGGACATCACCGACGAGGGCCAGTGCGAGGCGCTGGCCGCGCTGGCGCTGGAGCGGTTCGGGGGGATCGACGCGGTGGTCCAGGTGGCGGCCTGGGACTCCTACTTCGGCGGGCTGGCGGACGCCGACTTCACGACCTGGCAGTCGGTGATCGACGTGAACCTGCTGGGGAGCCTGCGGATGACCCGGGCGTGCCTGGCGGGGCTGCGGGCGGGCGGGGGCGGGTCGGTCGTGTTCATCGGGACGCAGTCGGCGGTGGCCGCGCCCTCGCAGGTGCGGCAGGCGGCGTACGCGGCGTCGAAGGGGGCGCTGACCAGCGCGATGTACTCGCTGGCGCGGGAGCTGGGGCCGGACCGGATCCGGGTCAACACCGTGCTGCCGGGGTGGATGTGGGGGCCGCCGGTGCAGGCGTACGTCCAGTTCACGGCGCACACGGAGGGGGTATCGGAGGAGGAGGTGCTGGGACGGCTCGCCGGGCGGATGGCACTGCCCGAGCTCGCGACGGACGGGGATGTGGCGGACGCGGCGGTGTTCCTGGCGTCGGACCGGGCGCGTGCGATCACCGGACAATCGTTGCTGGTCAACGCGGGGGAGCTGATGCGATGAGTTCATGTATCTGAACACGAACCACCATATCGAATTCCTTTACCTCCCTTTGACCTGACGGTTACTTGTCGTGTCCACGCGGTAGCGCCCACGATGAGCGCCGGGCTGAACCCTGGGAGGGCGCACATGAACGGTCTCGACTGGGCCGTGCTCATCGGCTATTTCGGCGTCATGGTCGCGATCGGCGTCTGGTCGCACAAACGCGTGGACAACGTGAGCGACTTCTTCACGGCCGGCGGCAAGATGCCATGGTGGCTCTCGGGCATCTCGCACCACATGTCCGGGTACAGCGCGGTGATGTTCACCGGGTACGCCGGCATCGCCTACACGTACGGCGTCACGTCGTTCATCACCTGGTCCTTCCCGATCGCGATCGGCATCGCGATCGGATCCAGGCTCTTCGCGCCGCGCATCAACCGGCTGCGCTCGCGACTGCACGTGGCTTCCCCACTGGAGTACCTGAAGAACCGCTACGACCTCAAGACGCAGCAGGCGCTGGCCTGGTCCGGCATGCTGCTGAAGATCGTGGACGTCGGCGCCAAGTGGGCGGCGATCGCCACCCTGTTGTCCGTCTTCACCGGCATCTCGCTCAACCAGGGCATCCTCATCACCGGCGCGATCACCGCCGTCTACTGCACCATCGGCGGACTGTGGGCGGACGCGCTGACCGAACTCGGCCAGTTCGTCATCCAGTTGCTGGCCGGTGTCGCGATGTTCGTCGCCGTCGTCCTGAAGCTCAACGACAAGGGCATCGGGTTCCTCGGCGCCTGGGACGAACCGGCGCTGCAGGGCCACGGCGAGCCGCTGGTCGGCCCCTACGGCACGGTCTTCCTGCTCGCGTTCCTCTTCATCAAGCTCTTCGAGTACAACGGCGGCATGCTCAACCAGGCCCAGCGGTACATGGCCACGGCCACCCCGAAGGAGGCCGAGCGGTCGGCCCGGCTGTCCGCGGCCCTGTGGCTGGTCTGGCCGGTCGTCCTCTTCTTCCCCATGTGGATGTCACCGCTGCTGGTCACCGCGAAGAAGCCGGACGGCTCCGACTCGTACGGCCTGATGACCGAACAGCTGCTGCCGCACGGGCTGTTGGGCCTGGTCATCGTCGGGTTCTTCTCGCACACCATGGCCATGTGCTCCTCCGACGCCAACGCCATCGCGGCCGTCTTCACCCGGGACTGCGCACCCGTGATCTCGGCCAAGGCACGGGCGTGGGACGCGCGTTCGGGCCTGATCGCGGCCCGCGTCACCACGGTCGTCTTCCTCGGCCTGTCCATGGCGGCGGCCACGCAGGTCAACTCCCCCGCGTTCAAGGACATCATCACGGTCGTCATCAAGTGGGTCGCCGGTCTGATGGGCCCGATGGCCATCCCGATGATGCTCGGTCTGCTGCGCCCGTTCCGCCGCTCGGGACCGACGGCCGCGCTGGTCAGCTGGTCGATGGGCCTGTTCGCCTTCTGGCTGGTCAACTACCCGATCAACTGGAACGTCGACGGCGGAGTCCCGCTCCAGTACCAGGTGTCGATCCCGCTGGCCGTCTCCCTGGTCCTCTACATCCTCGTCGGCTTCCTCAAGCCGGAGGACACCCCGGAGCGCCTCGCGATCATCGAAACGATCAACACGGACGACGACTCGTCGGGCGCGGCTGCGACGGTCCCGGGACCGCGGGACGCCGTACCCGTCAAGGACTAGCGCGGACCTGACTCCCCCGGGGATATCTGGCCAGCCAGCCCGGGGAGGCGGACGCCGGGTTGTGGAGGGCCGGGCCCTGGGTCATCTCCATGGCGAAGTCGTCGGCCAGTTCCAGGATCGTGGGACGGCCCTCCAGTTCGGCCAGCCAGGCCGGAGGGAGGGCCGTTTCGCCGTGGAGGGCGCCGAGGAGGCCGCCGGCGAGGGCGGCCGTCGAGGCCGAGGGGGCGCCGTGGTTGACGGCGAGGCGGAGGCCGTGGCGGACGTCCTCCGCGACCAGGGCGCAGTAGACGGCGGCGGAGAGGACCGCCTCCGCGGTGCCCGCTCCGGCCAGCTCCTCCACTCGCGCCGGGCCCGGCAGCCCCTGGCGTACCGCGCCCAGCGCCTGTTGGAGGGCCTCCGACACCGGCTCGTGGCCCGGTCGGGCGGCCAGATGGGCCAGAGCCCGCTGCACCGCGCCGTCCAGGCTCTCGCCGCGGGCCAGCGCGTGCACGGTGACCGCGTACGCGCCCGCCGAGAAGTACGCCGTGGGGTGGCCGTGGGTCTGCGCCGCGCACTCCACCGCCAACTGCGCGACGAGCTGCGGCTCCCAGCCGACGAGCAGCCCGAACGGCACCGAACGCGGGACGACCTCCGGCCCGGCCGCGCCGGGGTTCTTGGGCACGTCCAGGGTGCCCAGGACGTCGTCGCCCAGGCCCAGGAGCAGGGGCCGCGTCGGGTCGCGGCGGGCGTACAGCCACTCCTCGTGGGCCAGCCAGCCGTCGTCCTCGCGGCGCAGGTCGGGGCCCCAGTCGCGCTGGGTCGCCGCCCATCTGAGATACGCCCGGTGCAGGTCGGTGGGCGGATGCCAGGCGCCCGTGTCACGGCGGACCTGGGCGCGGATCAGGCCGTCCACGGTGAAGAGGGTGAGCTGGGTGAGATGCGTGATCGCGCCGCGCCGCCCGTAGGCGGGGGCCAGGTCCACGACGCCCTCGGGGCCGTGCGCCTGCCGGATCTCCTCGATGCCCAGCCCGTCGACGGGCGCCCCGAGCGCGTCCCCGACGGCTGCGCCCAGCAGTGTGCCGCGCACCCGGCTGCGGAAGTCCTGCTGTTCGGTACGGCCCCAGACGGGCCCGGCAGTCGCACCCACCAAGTCCTCCCGGGCACCGTCCGTACGTACGACGCTCGTCACTGTAATCGAACACCACTCTGTTCCCGCCCGGTGCACGGGCCGTCCTGTGGAGGAGTGGCGAAGACCCGGTGGGGTACGGACACCGGCATGACCGCCACCCCCACCTCACGTATCGCGCACGCCTCACGTGTGCTTCCTCTCGCCGCGACCCTCCTCACCGGGACGGTCGCGCTCTACATGCTGCTCGTCGCCTTCGGGAACATCACCGACTTCGGCACGAACCAGCAGTTCGTGCGGCATGTGCTGGCGATGGACACGACGTTCCAGGACGACGACGTGATGTGGCGCGCGGTGACGAGCAAGGGGTTACAGGACGCCGCCTATGTCGCGATCATCGCGTGGGAGACCGTCGCCGCCGTCGTCCTGGCCGCCGGGACGTGGTTCTGGGCGCGGCGGGACGACATACGGGGGCGGGCGCTGTCCACGTACGGGCTGCTCATGGTCATGCTGCTCTTCGGCGCCGGGTTCATCGCGATCGGCGGGGAGTGGTTCGCCATGTGGCAGTCGGAGGACTGGAACGGGCTGGACGCGGCGACCCGCGCGTTCCTGTTCGCCGGGGTCGTGCTGATCGCCAACCACCTGCCGGCGAGCGGCCGGGAGCGGGTCGAACCCCTCGGCTGATCGACTGCCCGCTACTCGACGACCCTGACCTTCGTCCCCGTCTCGCCGAAGGCCCACAGCGCGGTGCCGTCCGCCTTGGCCATCCGGATGCCGCCGGTCCGCGCGCCGGCGGCGGCCGGGGGCGGGGAGGAGCCGTCGACGGCGTTGGAGAACGCGATGTTGACGCCCGACACGGCGGAGAAGTAGACGACGTGCTCGATGGCCACGCCGTCGGAGCCCGTGATGGCGTCCTTGCGCAGCGACACCGTGTAGCTGCCGACGACCGGGTCGACGGTGCCGGGCCAGACCGTGATGGTGCGGCGGGCCGTGTCGTCCGCGTCGACCAGCCAGAGCCGGTGCTGCCCCAGGGAGTAGACGATCCGGCGGCCGGCGCCCGAGCTGTCGGGCACCTTGGCCGCCTTGGGGGTCGCCGACGGCTTCGGCGTGGCCGAGGGCTTCGCGCTCGCCGACGCCGAGGCGTTCGGGCGGTCGGCCGCGGACGCCGTGGGGTGCGGGCCCTTCTCGGCCTGCGCCGTCAGGGCGACGACCACGGCGATCGCGCCGGCCGTCAGGCCGGTGACCCAGGCCCAGGAGGGAAGCCGTCGGGCAGGCACGGGCACGCATCTCCTCAGCTACGGGACCCCTCGGTCAGGAAGGGTCCGATCATCGTACTGTGAGGCGGCTGTCTCAGGGTTCCGCAGCCGGTTCCGCAACACGTTCCGCAGCCGGTTCCGCAGGGGTTCCTCAGTCCAGTACCGGGAGCAGTTCCGGCAGGTGGCCGTCCGAGGCCGTCGCCGCGCGCCGGCGTTCCTCCGGCACCTCGCCGTACAGCGTCGTGCGCGGTCGGGCCGGGCGACCCGCCGCCGCCGCCACGGCGATCAGGTCCTTGACCGACTTGTAGGAGCCGTACGACGAGCCCGCCATCCGCGAGATCGTCTCCTCCATCAGCGTGCCGCCCAGGTCGTTCGCCCCCGAGCGGAGCATCTCCGCCGCGCCCTCCGTGCCCAGTTTCACCCAGCTCGTCTGGATGTTGGGGATGTGCGGGTGGAGGAGGAGGCGGGCCATCGCCGTGACGGCACGGTTGTCGCGCATGGTCGGGCCGGGCCGGGAGATGCCCGCCAGGTACACCGGCGCGTTGGTGTGGATGAAGGGGAGCGTGACGAACTCCGTGAAGCCGCCGGTCTGTTGCTGGATGCGGGCGAGGGTGCGGAGGTGGCCGAGCCAGTGGCGTGGCTGGTCGACGTGGCCGTACATCATCGTCGAGGACGACCGGATCCCGACCTCGTGGGCGGTGCTGACGACCTCGATCCAGGTCGCCGTCGGCAGCTTGCCCTTGGTGAGGATCCAGCGGACCTCGTCGTCGAGGATCTCGGCCGCGGTGCCGGGGATGGAGTCGAGCCCGGCCTCCTTCGCCGCCGTCAGCCACTCGCGGATCGACAGCCCGGTGCGGGTCGCGCCGTTGACGACCTCCATCGGCGAGAAGGCGTGCACGTGCATCCCGGGGACGCGGGCCTTCACGGCGCGGGCGATGTCGAAGTAGGCCGTGCCGGGCAGGTCGGGGTGGATGCCGCCCTGCATGCAGACCTCCACCGCGCCCAGTTCCCAGGCCTGTTGGGCGCGGTCGGCGACCTGGTCGAGGGAGAGCGTGTAGGCGTCGGCGTCGGTGCGGCGCTGCGCGAAGGCGCAGAACCGGCAGCCCGTGTAGCAGACGTTGGTGAAGTTGATGTTCCGCGTGACGATGTAGGTGACGTCGTCGCCGACCGCGGCGCGGCGGACGTCGTCGGCGATGCGGGTGAGGGCGTCGAGGGCCGGGCCGTCCGCGTGGAGGAGGGCGAGGGCCTCGGCGTCGGTGAGCTTCGTCGGGTCGTCGGCGGCGGTCGCGAGGGCCTGGCGGACGTCGGTGTCGATGCGTTCGGGCGCCATGCCGGGGGCGGCGGCCTCGCGCAGGGCGCCCCAGTCGCCGTACACCTCGTCGAAGTCGTCGCGGCGGTCGGAGGTGCGGCCGTCGGTGTCGACGGTGCGGTGCAGCTCGGTGCGGCCGGACGCGACGAAGACCTCCTCCGGCTCCTGCCACGGGCGGCCCTCGACGACGGCGTCCGAGACGGCGAGACCCGTCTCGGGGTCGGCCAGCGCGCGGACGTGCGGCAGCAGCCGCGGGTCCAGCCAGGGCTCGCCGCGCCGCACGAACTCGGGGTACGCGCAGAGCCGTTCTTGCAGTTCGAAGCCGGCCGCCGCGGACTTCGCGGCGAGTTCCTCGATCTGCGGCCAGGGGCGCTCGGGGTTGACGTGGTCGATGGTGAGCGGGGAGACCCCGCCCCAGTCGTCGATGCCGGCGCCGATGAGGCGCTCGTACTCGCTGTCGACGAGATTGGGCGGGGCCTGGATGTTGGCGGCCGGCCCGAGGAGGTGCCTGGCGACGGCCACCGTGGCGACCAGCTCGTCCAGCTCCGCGTCCGGCATGCCGCGCATCGCGGTGTCCGGCTTGGCGCGGAAGTTCTGGATGATCAGCTCCTGGATGCCGTGGTAGGCGCGGGAGATCTTGCGCAGCGCGAAGAGGGAGTCGGCCCGCTCCTCGTACGTCTCGCCGATGCCGATCAGGATCCCGGAGGTGAAGGGGACGGAGGAGCGGCCGGCGTCCTCCAGGACGCGCAGCCGGACGGCGGGCTCCTTGTCCGGGGAGCCGTGGTGGGGCCCGCCGGGCTCGGACCACAGCCGGGTGGCGGTCGTCTCCAGCATCATGCCCATGCTGGGCGCGACGGGCTTCAGCCGCTGGAAGTCCGTCCAGCTCATGACGCCCGGGTTGAGGTGCGGGAGCAGTCCCGTCTCCTCCAGGATGCGGATGGAGATGGCGCGGACGTAGGCGATGGTGTCGTCGTAGCCGTGCGCGTCGAGCCACTCGCGGGCCTCCGGCCAGCGCTCCTCGGGCTTGTCGCCGAGGGTGATGAGGGCTTCCTTGCAGCCGAGGGCCGCGCCGCGCCGGGCGATGTCGAGCACCTCGTCGGGGGACATGAACATCCCGTGGCCCGCGCGGCGCAGCTTGCCGGGGACGGTGACGAACGTGCAGTAGTGGCACTTGTCCCGGCACAGCCGGGTGAGGGGGATGAAGACGCTCTTCGAGTAGGTGATGACCCCGGGGCGACCCGCGGCCTCCAGTCCGACGTCCCGCACGCGGGCGGCCGACGCGGCGAGATCCCGCAGCGCCTCGCCGCGCGCCTGGAGCAGGACGGCCGCCTCGCCGACGTCGAGCGCGACGCCGTCCCGAGCGCGTTTGAGGGCACGCCGCATGGAGTTCTCGGTCGGGCCGGTGGCGCCGGGGCGCTCGCTGGGGCCGGTTCCGGAGGTCGCGGAAGTCGTCATCCTTTGAGCATACGATCACGTTTTCCAAGCTTGGGGCGGGATCGGCTCGGGGCGGGACCGGCAGCGGAGCCGGGATCCCGGCCCGGACCCGGTTCCGCGCACTCTGAGTACGCGTACCCAACCCCCGTACGCAGCCGTACCGATGCCCCGCGCACCCCGGCCGACCTACGGTCGCCACATGCCCGAGGAGATCACCACCGCCACCGCCCCCACACCCGCACCGGCCCCCGTCCCGACCGGCCGCACCGCCGCACAGGCCTTCGGCATCGGCTGCGCGGTGCTCGTCGCCGTGCCGCTGCTCCTCGTCCTCGCCTTCGTCGCCTGGATCGCCGTGGTGACGAAGGACGCGTCGGACTTCCCGCGCGTCGCACCCGAGGAGATGGTGAGCCGCACCGTCGACCGCTCCCGGGAGGCGTACGACGTCCTCGGGTTCACCCGCACCATCAGGCCCGGTGTCGAGAAGATCGGGGTCTCCACCGAGAACACGGTCGGCTCGAGCTACTGCTACCGGGGCGGCCTGACCGACGAGACCGTCGACGGCGCCTACAGCGTCAGTCACAGCTGGGCGCTCGACCACGTCTCCGCCGAGCAGGCGATCCCCGGTCTGCGCCGGCTGCGCGACCACCTCGAGGACACCGGCTGGGACATCACCTCCTACCGCGAGAACGTCTCCGGGGACTACTGGGATCTGTACGCCTCGCGCTCGGACCGCGACGAGCGCATGTCCTTCCAGTGGTTCGCGGACCGCGACTACTTCATCGGCGGCACGTCCACGCCCTGCGCCATGGACCCCGGTTGGCAGCAGGGCGACGACGAGCCCACCGGGGACCAGCTGTGGCCGCCCGCCTTCGGACCGTCGACGAAGAAGAACGGGTCCTAGGTGACTGGTGTTAAGCGGGCTTCTCCGAGTTGCCGGTTCAGGGCCGAGGGCGTCACATCGCCTCTGTCCGTCTGCGGTTTGGGCCGTCGT
>NZ_JBFAKW010000096.1:0-36155 GCF_040655955.1 Streptomyces sp. NPDC050263
GCGAGGAGTACTACCAGGCCCACCCCCGCGGCGGTCACCCGCCCAAGCACGCCAAGGAGTTCCGCTTCGCCGGCCCCGACACCTGGGGCGAGCCCGACGCCGCGACCACGCACGTCACCGACCGGTACGGCACCGCCCGCGCGATGGCCTGGGACCGCATCCACCCCCGGCTCACGACCCGCTGCGCGTGGATCGACCACGACGGAGGTTCGACATCGAACACACCTTCCGCATGATCAAACAGACCCTCGGCTGGACCCGACCGAAACTCCGCAGCCCCGAGGCGGGCGAGCGCTGGACCTGGCTGGTCATCGCCGCGCACACGCAACTCCGCCTCCTGCCGGAGGCCGCCGCCGACCCTGGGAGAAACCGGCCGGGCCCGGCCGGCTCACCCCGGCCCGGGTCCGCCGCGGGTTCAGGAACCTCCGCCCGCACCTGCTTTGTCCCTCCCGCACGCCCAAACCCTCAAAACCCGGACCAGGACGGCCACTCGGCTCGAAGAACCGGCGCCCCGCCACCCGCTACGACGTGGGCAAGACCGTGAAACGACCAGAAAGCATCACCGAACGAAACCTGCTCAGGGGATAAATGCCAAGCGTACGTCCAGCAGTCCGGGCGTCATCGCAGTTCAGAAGGGATGTGAGTGATGTAACCGGACGTCAAGCTCAGGGTAGCCAGCCGGTGGAAGTCCGGTCCGGGGAGACGACAGGGCCCCTGGTAGCTGACTCCCGGCGTCACTCGAAATGGTGGCGTCGAAGTGGAGTGACAAGCGCCCTTCGGGGGTGTGCAACCGGCCAGTCCGCAACATGAAGTGAAGCCTGCAGCGTCGTCATTTAACCCCCGCCCGAGGGCGGGCCAAAGAGGAGCCGAGCCTGTGCTTGATTGGCGAAGGCCACGGAAGGCGATCTTGGACCTGGAGCGGTCGCCGAGGAACCTCCCGGCGTAAGGGGCGTGGAATGGTCGGAAGGTTGTCCTGGGAACTGGAGAGAGCCTCCTCGGCCCCGGGTTTGCGGCCCGGGAAGCGTGGCCTTCCTATAACCGGCAGAACCGGGAAATGGGAGGTTGTCGAGAGGCAGTCGGAGGGGGTCGTAGTAGTGAGGATCGGCGGGACAACACAACCCGCCGGGAGCGAAGGACCCCTGCTTCATCGATGCGATTCGCAACCAGGGAGGGACCCGGGTGAGTGCCGTTTCGGCTAGTTCCATCCGCCGGGAGGAAGGCGCCGCAGGACCGGGCCGCCGTCCTCTGGACAAGGTTCGTGCCCTGCAACGGACGCTTTACCGCTGTGCCGAGCAAGAACCCGAACGCCGGTTTCACGCCTTGTATTGCCATGTCCACCGCATGGACGTTCTTCGGCGGGCGTGGGCGGGTGTGTGCGCAAACCGGGGTGCCCCCGGCGTGGACGGCATGACCGTCGACGCGGTGGAGACCTCGGGGGTGGATGCATTCCTCCAGGACCTTTCGCAGAGACTGCGGACGCATACGTATCGTCCGTCAGTGTTGCGGCGGGTCCAGATTCCCAAACCGGGGCGACCGGGGGAGTTCCGGCCGCTTTCGATCCCCACGGTGGCAGACCGCGTGGTGATGACGGCTGCGAAAATGGTCCTTGAACCAGTATTCGAGGCCCAGTTCACCGAGGCGAGCTATGGATTTCGGCCGAAGAGGTCCGCGATCGACGCGTGCGAAGCCGTGCGTGTCGCCGCGAACCAGCGGCGGGAGCGGGTGTTCGAGGCCGATATCCGTGACTGCTTCGGCACGATCGGCCATGAGGCGCTGATGGCCCAGGTGGCACGGCGTGTGGTGGACCGACCGATGCTGAAGCTGATCCGGGCCTGGCTGCGGATGGGAGTCCTGGAGGGCGGGGTGACCTCGCCCACCGGGGCGGGAACCCCTCAAGGCTCACCGATTTCCCCGTTGCTGGCGAATATCGCGCTGCACGTTCTTGATGAGGCGTGGCAGAACGAAGGACGCCGGCTGGGGACGCTGGTGAGGTACTGCGATGATTTCGTGGTCCTGTCGCCGACGGAGCAACGGGCCGAACAGGCCCGCGAATTGACGGCGCGACTGCTGGAACGGCTCGGGATGCGATTGCATCCCGAGAAGACCGGCATCGTCTGCCTCACCCGAGGCGGCCAGGGCTTCGACTTTCTCGGATTCCACCACCGGAAGATGGAGTCGTGGAAATGGCGGGGCAAGTACTACTTGCAACGCTGGCCGTCGGCCAGAGCGATGAAGGTGCTGCGGGAGAAAGTCCGTGCGGCGACCGCTCGTTCGAGGACTGAGCGGCCGGTATCCGCCGTGGTAGCCGATCTCAACCCCGTGCTGCGGGGCTGGGCTGCGTACTTCCGTAACGGTAACTCAGGGCGGAAGTTCAACGTGGTCGACGGCTACGTCCACGAGCGGCTGGCGATTTTTGCCAGCGCGAAACACAGACTCGCGGGCAGGAACTGGACCACCCGATTTACTTATGAGTGGATCACCCGGCTTGGTGTCTACCGTCTTACCGGAAACGTGCACAGGGCGACGGCGCATGCCAGCCGGTGAACGATGTCGGAAAGCCGTGTGCGGGAGAACTGCATGCACGGTTTGAAGCGGCGGGGACTGGAAACGGAGCATCGGCCACCGCGCCAGTCCCCGACCCTACTCAGCCGAAGGTGCGCTTGAGCAGGTCCAGCAGTGCGGCCCAGTGCCGCTCCGCGCCCTGCTCGTCGTACGCGGCGGTGTCGGCCTGCGTGTAGCCGTGTTGCGCGCCTTCGTAGACCTCGCAGGTGTGGCGGACGCCCGCCGTGGTGAGGGCCTCCTCCAGGCGCTGCATCTGCTCGGGCGGCAGGGCCGAGTCGTTGTCGGCGTGGCCGAGGTAGACCTCGGCCGTGATGTGCTCGGCCGAGCGGTGGGGGCTGTCCGGCGCGTCGGTCGCCAGATGCCCGCCGTGGAAGCCGCCCACGGCGGCCACCCGGTCCGGATGACCGCCGGCCGTCCACAGCGCGAGCCGGGCGCCCATGCAGTAGCCGGTGAGGGCCACGGGGCCGTCCGCGACGAGCTCGCTCTGCTCCATCCACCGCAGATACGCGCCCGCGTCCCGCACGGTCAGTTCGGAGGTGAGGGACAGCATGATCGGGTACAGCGTCTCGAAGATCTCCGGGCGCGCGGCCGGGTCGATGAACTCGGGCAACTCCACGACGGGAGCGCGCCCGTGCCGGTAGAACACATTGGGGACCAGCACCGTGTAACCGGCCTCGGCGAGCCGGTCGGCCATCGCCCGCAGATGCGGACGGAGCCCGAAGGCGTCCTGGTAGAGCAGCACGCCCGGCCGTGGCGTTCCGTCCCCGGGACGGGCCAGATAGGCGTCGGCGACGCCGTCCTCGGTGGGGATGTCGACGGCTGTTCCCTGTACGGAGGTCATGTGGGGGCGCCTCTCTGACGCAGTTCGCGGTGTACGGCGAACGTCATCGTTGCATGCACCATTCACCCGGCCGCGGGGACCCCCGCCGCAACGCGCGCTACTCGAACCGGGAGGTGTCGCCGGCCCCGTGCCGCACGACCTCCGCCTCGCCCTCGGAGAAGTCGATGACCGTCGTCGGCTCGGTGCCGCAGTCCCCGGAGTCGACCACGCCGTCCACCACATGGTCGAGCCGGTCCTTGATCTCCCAGCCCTGGGTCATCGGCTCGTCCTCGCCCGGCAGCAACAGGGTGCTGGACAGCAGGGGTTCGCCGAGCTCGGCGAGCAGGGCCTGGGTGACGACGTGGTCCGGGATGCGCACGCCCACCGTCTTCTTCTTCGGGTGCTGGAGCATGCGGGGCACCTCCTTCGTCGCCGGGAGGATGAAGGTGTAACTGCCGGGCGTCGACGCCTTGATCGCGCGGAACACGTCCTTGTCCACCCGCACGAACTGGCCGAGCTGCGCGAAGTCCTGGCAGACCAGGGTGAAGTGGTGCCGGTCGTCGAGGTCGCGGATGGCCCGGATCCGGTCGATGCCGTCCTTGCTGCCCAGCCGGCAGCCGAGGGCGTAGCAGGAATCCGTCGGATACGCGATCAGCGCGTCCGCCCGGATGGCGGCCGCGACCTGGGAGATGGTGCGCGGCTGGGGGTTCTCGGGGTGCACGTCGTAGTACTTGGCCATTGGCTGAGCTTATGCCGTGCCACCGGACGCCGCCGCGCAAGGCCGCCGCCCCGCCCCGGGCGCCGGCCGGCCGGCCGGCATCGGCCGACCCGGTGACCTTGGGCGGACCGTCCCGGCCCACTCCGCTCGCCGGGCCCGGCCGCCCAGGCAGGTGAGGTAACGTCCCCGACCGATATGACTGGTTCGGCTCGCAGGGGCCGTGAGCGACAAGGAGAGCGCCGACATGGGCGGCCGGGACGACGAGAACCTCCGCACCGACACGGCGGACGGCGCCGGATCGGCGTGGGCGCAGGCACTCCTCGAACACCTGCGGCCCACCGGACGCGACGTCGGCCGCATCGTCGACTGGCTCGCGAAAACGCTCGACGCGACCGTCTCCCTGCGCGACGAGACCGGGGACTCGCTCGCCGGACCGCTCACCCCGCTGGACGAGGCCCGCGTCGCCGACATCACCGGCGGCCGTCTCGCCTCCGCCGCCTGGGAGGGAGACGGCAGGTTCGTGCGCCTGCTCAGGGTCGAACTCACCCGGCCCGGCGCGGCCGGCGTGCTCGCCGTGACCCGCACGAGCCCCTTCGACCGGCGCGCCTCCGACATCGTCACGCACACCGTGGGCGTCCTGGAGCTGCTCCTGCGCGCGCAGCAGACCGCGGCGACCGGACGCCGGCTGGCCCGCGCCACCGCCGATCTGCGCCTGGCCATCCTGCAACTGCTCATGGTCGAGGACACCATCGCCGCCCGCCGCGTCGCCGCCGGTCTGTGGCCCGGCCTCCTCGACACCGACACCGCCTGCGTCTACGTCGTCGAGGTCAGCCCCGAGGAACGCGACCGCCTCGCCGCGGCCTGTGTGGCGGCGACCCGGGACGAGGCACTCGTCGTGCGCTGCCCCGCCCTGGCCGGCCATGTCATCGTCGTCGTCCCGGACGACAGCACGGGCGGCGTACTGCGCGCCCTGTGCGATCGCAACCCCGGTGCGTTCCTCGGGCGCAGCTCGCGGCAGAGTCTGGCCCGCACCGCCACCGCCTACGGACAGGCCGTCAGCGCGCTCGCCGTCGCCCGGTTCCGCCCCGACAAGTCGGCCGTCTACGCCGAACGCACCCACCCCGAACGCCTGATGGACCCCGAGGTGCTGCGCACCTGGACGACCCGGCTGCTGCGCCCCCTCGACACCCTCCCGCACCACACCCGCGCCGAACTCCTCGCCACCACCCGGCTCGGTCTGGAGTTCACGGCCGTGAACGCGGCGAAGGTGCTCGGCGTCAGTCGCAACACCGTCCGGGCCCGCATGGAACGCGTCGAGAACCTGCTGGGCACCGACTTCTCCGACCTCACCGTCCGGGCCGCCGTCCACCTCGCCCTCAACGCGCAGGCCGGCACAGCGGAGGAGCCCGCCGGCGCCGCGGCCGCCCCCGGCCGGCTCGGCGAGCTGCTCACCGGGCCCGCGCTGCACGCCTGGGCGCAGGATCTGCTGGCCCGCCTCGACACCGACGGCCGGGACCTGCGCGGGACGCTGCGCGCCTGGATCGCGGCCGGCGGCAACGCCGAACGCGCCGCCCAGCGGTTGAGCGTGCACGCGCAGACCGTCCGCGAACACGTCCGCAGCGCCGAACCCGTCCTCGAACGCCAGCTCCTCGCCGGCGGCAGCGACCTGTACGAGGTGGTGCTGGCCCACCTCGCGGCCGGCGACCTCGACCAGCCCGACCTGCGGGGACATCCCCGACGGGATTTCGGCCAGGCGGAATCGGGCCATCCGGACTCACCTGTGCACAGGTGAGTCCTTCGGCCCCGCGAGCGGGCACGGCCACGATTCACAAGCCGCCCGCCGGGCCGTTAGGTTCAAGGAACCGCGGGGGTACGACCGGTACGGGGGACTGGTCGCACCCCCGTGTGCCTTCACCCCCGAAGCCGCACCGGGATCTCCTGCCAGCCGCTCGCGATGAACGAGGGCACCTGCCGCAGCTCCCCGTCCCCGGTTGCCAGCCGCAGCCCGGGGAACCGGTCGAAGAGCGCCGTCAGCGCCGTCAGCGCCTCCATCCGGGCCAGCGGAGCCCCGATGCACCGGTGCACACCGAGCCCGAAGGCCAGATGGTCGTCGGCCGCGCGGGCCGCGTCGAACACCTCCGCGTCCGGCCCGTAGTGCGCCGGGTCCACGTTCGCCGCCGCGTACGTCGTGACGATGGCGTCCCCGGCCGGGATCGTCACGTCACCCACCTTCAGGTCGCTGACGGCGAACCGCAGCGGCAGCGTGGCGATCGACGGGTACAGCCGCAGCGTCTCGTCCACGACGGCGTCCCAGCCGAGCGCGCCGCGCCGCACGGCCGCCAGCTGCTCGGGCCGGCGCAGCAGCGCCACCGTCGCGTTCCCGATGAGGTTCACGGTCGTCTCGAAGCCCGCCCCGATGACCAGCAGCAGCGTGTACACCAGCTCCTCGCCGCTCAGCCGGTCGCCGTCCTCGTCCCGCACCCGGATCAGCTCGGTCGTCAGGTCGTCGCCGGGGTGCTCGGTCCGGTGGGCGATGAGCGAGCCCAGCACCGTGCCGATCTGCTCCTGGACGAACGCGGCGTGCTCCGGCGTCGGGTCGGAGGTGTCCATGATCGCCGCGATCAGCCGGGCGGTGGCCTCCCGCAACTCCTCGGGCACGCCGAAGAGTTCGCAGATGATCCGCATCGGCAGCGGATGCGCGAACCCGGCCTTGAGGTCGACGACCTCGGCGCCGTCCTCCTCGAGGGCGTCCAGCAGCTCCGCGGTGATCGCCTCCACCCGGCCCCGCAGCGCCTCCGTGCGCCGGTGGGTGAAGCTCGGCGCGACCAGCTTGCGCAGCCGCGCATGGTCGGCGCCGTACGTGGAGAGCATGTTGACCACGCCGACCCAGCCCAGGATCCAGCCCCAGGACGGGTGCTCGCCCAGCTCCGGCCACTGCCGCCAGTGCTGCCGCGGGTCCTTGCTGACCTGGGGGTCGAGGATCAGCTCCTTGAGCGTGTCGTACCCGGTGGGCGCCCAGGCCGGGATGCCGCCGGGCAGCTCCACGGGCACGATCGGACCCAGGGCGCGCAGCCGGGCGCTCTCGCCGGGGATGTCGGCGCCCAGCGGGTCGAGGGCGATGCGGTCGGTCACGGTCACGGTCGAACTCCTGGCTGGTCGGGAGAGTCGGAGGAGACAGGGGCGGGCGTGCGGGGGCTGAAGCGGACCGGCAGCGCGGTCAGCGAGCGGTGGAAGGGACCCGGGCGCCAGTCGAGCCGCTCGCGGGGCAGCACGGGATCGAGATCGGGCAGCCACTGGGTGAGCCGCTCGATCGCCTCGGTGACGAGCAGCAGCGTGTGCTGCTTCACCGGACAGGCGTGCGCGCCCGCGCCCCACGACAGATGGGAGGCGTCGTTCGGATGCCGGTCGCCGGTGACCTCCTGCTCGGCGAACACCCCGAGCGCCCCGTACGACACCACCACCGGCACCGCGTCGCGCAGCCACACCCCGTGGAACGCGACGGGCCTGCGGGCGTAGTAGATGCCGTAGTTGGCCAGCGGCGTCTCGTGGTGCAGCACCTCGACCACCGCGTCCATGACCGGCCGGGCGCCGCTGGTGAGCGTGGAGTAGTACTCCGGGTTCCCCAGGATCCGGGACAGGGTGTTGGACACCAGGTTCGCGGTCGGCTCGTACCCGGCTCCGAGGGTCAGGAACACCTGCCAGGTGACCTCCTCCGGGGTCAGCCCGGCGGGGTGGTCGAGGAGCCGACTGGGCAGATCGTCGCCGCGCTGCGCGGTCTTGGCGGCGATGACGTCCAGGACGTACTGGGCGTACAGCGCCTCGCCCTCGGCGGCCTGCGCGCCGCCCTCCATCATCTTGCCCAGGCCCTGCTCGAGCCGGTCGCCCTGATCGTCCGGCAGCCCGAACAGGTCGTTGAAGACCAGCGCCATCAGCGGCCGGGAGAAGTCCGCGACCAGGTCCGCTTCACCGCGGGGGCCGATGCGCGCCGCCAGCAGCCGCACCGCCCGGTGCACACGACCCCGTAGGTCGTGCGGTTCCACCAGGTCGAAGACGTCGATGAGGGTGGTGCGGTAGCGGACGTGCGCCGCGCCGTCGGAGAAGAGGGCGTTCGGGCGCCACCGCATCATGCCGAGCACCGGCGAGTCGACGGGGACGGTCGTCTCCCAGGCCCGCGGGTCGTGCGAGAACGTCTCCTCGTCATGCAGCACCTCCAGCGCCGCCCGCCGCTCGGTGACCACGTACGCCGGCACCCCGGGTGCCAACTCGGCCCAGCCGATGGGGCCTTGGGTGCGCAGGGCGGAGTAGTAGCGGTGCGGGTCCGGTGCGAAGCCGTCCTCCCACAGCCGTACGGGCACGGAGCGGGAGAAGTCGCGCCGGTCCAGGGGATAGGCGGTCACCGGGCCTCCACGGGGTCGCGGCCGATCAGATGGTCGACCAGCGCGAGCAGCGCGTCGATCGAGGAGTTCGGGTCCCGGGCGTCACAGGTCACCATCGGCGTTCCCGGTTCCAGGTCCAGCGCCCGGCGCAGTTGCTCCTCGCTGTAGTGGCGGGGCGCGTCGGGGAAGGCGTTGAAGGCGACCGCGTACGGCAGCCCGCTCTCCTCCACCAGGCCCAGCACGTCGAACGACGCGTCGAGCCGCCGGCTGTCGACGAGGACGAGCGCGCCCAGCGCCCCGTAGGCGATGTCGTCCCACAGCGCCCGGAAGCGCTCCTGTCCGGGCGTGCCGAACAGGTACAGCACGACGTCGCCGGACAGGCTGATCCGGCCGAAGTCGATGGCGACGGTCGTCGTCGATTTCTCCCGCACCCCGGCCAGGTCGTCGACCTGCGCGGACGCCTCGGACAGATGCTCCTCGGTGTGCAGCGGCCGGATCTCGGACACGGAGTCGATCAAGGTCGTCTTGCCCACCCCGAACGGCCCCGCGACCAGGATCTTCACCAGGTCGCGCGCGGTGTCGGGGAGGTGGACGGCGCCGGGCGCTGCGGCGCTAGGGGCTGAGCTTGAGGGCGCGGAGGCCATCGGCCACTCTCTTCAACAGGTCGGGGTCGAACCGCTCGGCGGGCGGGATCGGCGCACGGGCGGTGATCAGGTCCCGGTCGACCAGGCCCGCCGCCAGCACCCGCACCGCGGAGAACGGGAGTCTGAGCAGCGCCGCCGCCTCCACCACCGCCAGCGAACCGCACTCCAGGGTGTCCAGGAGAGCGAGTTCGGCGGCCGGGAGGCCGTCGGGCAGCGGCTCCTCGCAGCGGGTCAGCACCGACAGTCGCTCCAGATGGGGGCGGCTGGGCCGGGCCACACCGCCGGTCGACAGATAGGCGGGAACCAGGGGGCGGCCTGCCGGGCGGCCGGTCATGCCGACGCGTTGTCGTCGGCTCCTCGGGGCGCTGCCGCCATGGCCTTCTCGCCCAGTCGCGCCACCTGGGAGTGCACCCGGTGCGCCAGCAGGTCCAGCCGCACCTCGCCGTCGCCGTACGCGGCCACACAGGTGCCGTGGTCGGTCGGCACGATCAGCACGTATCCGTGGTCGGACTCGATGACGATCTGCCGGATGTCGGCCCGCTCCCGGTCGGCGAACGCGGCCGCCGCGGTACGGCAGGCCCCCTGCACCGTGCTGGTGATGGCGGCCACCCGCTCGGCCGACGGCTGGGACAGCGCGTCGGTGTACCCCGTCACGAGCCCGTCCCGGGTCAGCATGACGGCGGCCAGCACGTGCGGCACCTGCAGGACCGGTTCCAGCACCCATGCCGTGTCGCCCGTGTTGCTGCTGGTCATCTGTCCGTACCCCCTTCGTTGTCGGTCGGGTCGATGTGGTCGGCCGCGGGGTTCCCGGCCGCGTTCTCCGCGTCGGCGCGGGCCGCGGCAGTACCGGACTGCAGCGCGCCGAGCGCGGCCGCGGCCTCCTCCGGACGGCGCGCGGGACGGTGCGACGGCGCCTGCGCCGGTGCGGCGGCGGCCCGGGTGCGGCGTCGGCGCTGCGGCAGGCCCTCGGCGTCCTCCGGCTCGTGATGGCCGGGCGGGGCCTCGGGGCCACCGGTCTCCGTCCCGTACGCGTGGGCCGGCGGCCGGTCGGGCACGGCTCTGCGCGTCGTGCGCGGGGCGCTCGCGGCCGGGGGCCGGGCAGCCGGGTCGAGGTGGCTGAGCAGGTGGCTGTGCACCCGCAGCACCGCGCGCACCCCGCCGTACGGGGAGGCCGAGGAGACGTCGACGCCCAGGTCGAACTGCCGGGTCAGCCGGCCGATCGCGGCCAGCCCCATGCGCGGCGGATCGCCCAGGTCGGTCAGCAGGATGAGGCCGTCGCCGGCCACCAGCCGCTGGGCGCGGTCGCGTTCGTCGCGGGTCATGCCGAGACCCGCGTCGTCGACGGTGACGCACACCCCGTGGTGGACGTGCTCCAGGCTCACCACGACGTCGGTGTCGGGGGAGGAGTGCCGGAGCGCGTTGTCGAGCAGTTCGGCGACGATGATGGCCACCGGCTCCACGGCGTGCGAGACCAGGGCGGTGCCGGCCTCGAGGTGGTTGTGGACCCGGACCCGCCGGTAGCCCGCGAGCCGGGCCTGACCACCGGTCACCGCGTCCACCAGATGCGACTCCTCGCGGGCCAGCCCGACCCACGCCCCGCACACCACGGCGGCGACCTGCGCGCGGCGCAGCGACTGCTCGTTCTCGTGGTCCAGCCGGAACAGCGTCTGCGCCAACTCCGGGTCGTCGTAACGCTGCTGGAGTCCGCGCAGGGCGTCCTGGAGCCGGTAGAGGGCGGCCTGGATCTCCCGGACGGCACCCCGCATCCCGGCCTGCGCCGCGGCGTCGACCCGGGTGCGCTGGGCGGCCACCTCGGACTGCAGCGCCAGCAGCACGTTCTCCAGCCCGATGCCCAGGGGGGTGCCGACGGTGAGCGGTTGGAGCGGGCCCGGCACGGCCAGGTGCGGATGGGCCACCTGACGGGCGGCGGCGGGCACCCGCTGTGCGGCCAGATGCTCGACCTCGGCCGTGAACGCCCGCGAGGATCCGTCGAGTCGGGTGCGCAGGGCGGCGATCTCCGCCCGCTGCCGGGTCTGTTGCCGCCGCAGTCGCAGCACCCCGCCGCCGAGGGCGAGCGCGGACAGCGTGCCGGCGGCCAGGCCGCCGGCCACCAGGTCCGGTAATTCGATCATCGCTTCGGTTTCCAGAAGGGTCGGGCGTCGTCACGGAGTTCAGGGCAGGGGTGGGTCCGACGGGCTCGGACCGGGCACTCGCAGCACAGTACACACCGTCATCGATCGCTCCCGCACGGTTGAGCGAGACTTGGCTCCGAAAGTGCCGCCTTCTGTTCGCTTCTGCGCCGACTGTCGGGAATGCCATGGCCTCCGAACGGGGGCTGCGCTCACCCGTGGCGGTGAGCGCGCGCTGCCCGCGCGTACCACCGGCGTGCCCCCTCGCGTTGGTCAGGCATGGACCGAACTCCTCCCGCGGCGCCCCGTGACGACTGCCCGTCCGGCCTCCTCCACGCCCGGCGGGCGAGCGGCCCGCACTGTCGAGTGCCGATCTACGCCGGGCTCGTCGCGGAGTGGCGCGCCCGCGGCCGGACCGTGCCCGTCCGCCCGGGCGTGCAGTGGGTCTCCTTGGTCCGCCGCCCGCGCCGCCCCTGACACCTCCTGTCGGCAGCGCGTCACGGACCGTACGCCGGGGTCAGCACGGCCAGCGTGCCGTTGGCCTGGCGCAGCGCGAACTCCAGCGTGGCAGGCGCGTGCAGCGCACCGGTCCCGTCCGGCGGGACCAGCCACTCCAGGCGCCGGGCCGCCCGGTACGGCGGCGGCACCGCCACCCAGGAACCCCGCCCGGCGCGCCGCAGTCCCGCGCCGATCCACCGGCTGCCGGGATCGGGCGGCAGGAAGAAGCCCACCCGGTGCGCCGCGGTGTCCACCAGCGTCGGCCCCGGCGCGGGACGCGAGGTCTGCCACAGCAGGTCCAGCGTGAGCAGTCCCAGCCGGTCGGGCACGCTGAGCACGTCCCAGTAGCGGCCCGCCTCCAGGAGCGCGACCCCCTCGCCCTGGTCCCAATCCCGCTTGCACGCCCGTGGGTCCGTCGCTGCGGCGGCGAGCCACTCCACGCCGCGCATCCACATCGCATCGCTCATGTCGGCTCCGTGTGACCTCCCCGGCGGCCGCATGCCGACCGGGCATATGCATGCTGGTAGATATTTCTACGGGGCGGAAGGGGTGGCGAACCCTGGCGTTTCGGTCTCTTTCGTTCGACCCTCGTGCTCCTGTTCCACTCCGCAGTTCTAGTGGTCGTTCTCCAGGTGCAGCTTGAGCAGGTCCACGCCGTAGTCGCGGCCGTTGGGGGTGCGGATGACGGTGTGGATGTGCTGCTGGGTGGGGGTGCCGCCCGGCCCGCCCATGCCGCCGCCACCGCCGCTGTCCTTGTTGCCGTAGGCCAGCGGGGACTGGGCGTCGTACTCGATGAGCACGACCGGGCTGTGCACGCGGTAGTAGAAGGCGGAGGAATCCTTCGTCTCGCCGATCCAGTAGAAGTACGTGGCGTCGAGGTGCTCCTCCACCTCCTTCATCTTCACCTCGGCGTGCGCGCCGTCCATGGTGCCGACGTAGACGCGCACGAGGTCGAGCAGACTGCTCTTCTGGGCGTCGGTGAACCCGGCGGCCACGAGGCCCTGGTAGGCGAGCTCGAGGTTGTCCTGGCCGGCGCCGGCCTTCAGGTTGTCGCCGGCCTTGGTCTCCGAGGAGATCGCCTTCCTGCGCTGTGCGTCGGTCAGCGACCGCAGAAGGGCCAGCCCGGCCGTGGTCTCCTTCTTGAAGAGGGTGATCTTCTCGCCGTTGTAGGTGGCCGAGGTCGGCTCGGAGCCCATGAAGGTGGGCGTCATGACGACCTGGTCGCCGAGCACGAAGTAGTTGACGGCCACATGGTGGCCCTCGTACTGGAAGCCCCACGGCTCGGTGGTCGACGGCGTGCCCATGAAGGTGAAGAAGTAGGCGCCCTCGGTGAGGGTGTCCCGGCCGCCGCCGCTGTAGTCGCCCAGGAACGCGTTGAGCTTCATGATGTTGCGCGTCTGGGCGAGCCCCTCGGCGGAGAGCGCGACGCCGAGCAGGGCGTAGCCGAGGTTGCGCTGCTTCTCGGTCAGGTCGCCCATCCGGGCGCCCTCGCGCTGATAGCCGTCGACGTTGCTCCAGGCCGGCCATTCGTCGTCGTCCACCTCGAAGACGGAGGCCTCGCGCTCCGCGGCGGTCAGCCCGTCCAGGAAGGCCTGGGCGGCCTTGACCACCTTGTCCGTGGAGACGTCCGTGGCGTGGACCGAGTACAGGTCCTCCAGCACCTTGCCGTCGGTGGTGACCCCGACGAAGTCGGCGTACTTGACCTCGCTCGCCCCGGGGCCCATGCCTCCGCCCCCGCCGCCGGGCCCTGCGGGGGGCATTCCGCCCGGGCCGCCGTAGGAGGCGGAGGCCGCGGCGTCGGAGGAGCTGGACGAGCAGCCGGTCATGGTCGCCATCGCGGCGACTCCGCCGGCGAGCAGCGCCTTGTTCATGAACCAGCGACGGCTGCGCTCGGTTTCAGGGGTGCGTGGTCGGTGTCCGTGCATGCAGCCCAAGCTTCAGGAAGTACCTGAAGGAAACCTGAAACCCGTCGAGCTCCTCCGGCGGGACCTGTCGGGCTCCCTCGGGTGCCCGTCAGGACCCGCCGGGGCCGCCCTGGGGCACCGACAGCGGCAGCTCGGCCTGGCGCAGCTCGGCCAGCAACTCGTTCTGCCCCGCGAGGAGTTCGGTGAGGATGCGGCGGGCGGCCCGCAGCAACTCGGCCACGTCACCGCCCGCCAGCGCGTAGCTGACCGTCGAGCCCTCGCGGATCGACACCACGATCCCGGACCGGCGCAACACCGCCAACTGCTGGGACAGGCTGGACGGTTCGATCTCGATCTCGGTGAGCAGGTCCCGCACGGGGACGGGGCCGCCCTGCAGCAGTTCGAGGACCCTGATGCGCACGGGGTGCCCGAGCATGCGGAAGAACTCGGCCTTGGCCTGGTAGAGGGGAACCTGCATGGTCGGTCGCTCGCTCCCTGCCGCGTTCGGTGCCTGGTTCTCGATCCTGGTGGCTGGGGGCTCCGCACACCCGTCTGATGCGCTGATCTGGATGTGTCGAGATGAAGAAACCTTCAATTCGATGGCGTGCGAAGCCGCGGACCTCCGGTCGCCTACACCTCGAGCTCGGCTTCGATGCGCTTGAGCTGGTGCCGGGCCATGGCCAGATTGGACCGGTCGCGGTCCAGGACGAGGTAGAGGAACAGCCCGCTGCCGCCGCGACCCTTGAGCAGCCGGATGAGGTGGTACTGGCTGCCGAGCGTGATCAGGACGTCCTCGATCTCGCCCTTCAGGCCCAGGTGTTCCATGGTGCGGACCTTGGCGCGGATCACATCGGTGTTGCCGGCCGCGGCGACGTTCAGGTCCAGGTCCTTGCCGCCGCCGAGCGTGCCGAGTGCCATGCCGCTGGTGTAGTCCACGACGGCGACCCCCAGCGCCCCCTCCACCGCGGTCATCGTCTCCTTCATCGAGATCTCCACATTCGCCATGGCGTTTCTCCTGTCGGTTGCACGGGCCGGGCTCCTCCGGCCCCGCTGGTCCACCGACCGTACGGAGCCCGTCACCCGACGGGGTGACGAGCTCCGGGACTGGACCAAGCGGCTTCGGAAGACGAAGATCCCCGCACGTTTCTGATCGCACAGATCTGTGAATTGAGCGGATCGACCGGGGTACGCGGGAGACGGACGGGGGGAGCGACGGACGAGGGGAGGAGGCCATGCGGTTCCTCGATCGACGGCAGGCCGGCCGGAAACTGGCCGACCCGCTGCGGGCCCGGCAGGAGCGGGGCGCCCTGCCCGACCCCGTCGTGCTCGCCCTGCCGCGCGGCGGCGTCCCTGTGGCCGCGGAGGTCGCCCGGGCGCTGGCCGCCCCGCTGGACGTACTGGTCGTACGGAAGATCGGCGCCCCCTTCCAGGAGGAGTTCGGCGTCGGCGCGATCACCGGCGACGACGAGGACGCCCTCTTCGACGAGGACGCCCTCGACCGGCTGGGCCTGGGCGCGGACGCGCTCACCCTGGCAGTGGAACGCGAACGCGCTGAGCTCCGCCGCCGCGAGCGGTTGTACCGGGAGGGCCGACCAGCCCCCGACCTGCGCGAACGCACCGTGATCGTGGTGGACGACGGACTCGCGACCGGCGTCACGGCGCGCGCCGCGCTGCGCTTCGTGCGGCGCCGCGAGCCCCGGCGGGTGCTGCTGGCCGTGCCGGTCGGCGCGCGGGAGACGGTGGACCTGCTGCGCGCCGAGGCCGACGACGTGATCTGTCTGCATCAGCCCGCCCACTTCATCGCCGTCGGCCTCTGGTACGACGATTTCGACCAGCTCTCGGACGCCGACGTGCTGGCAGCCCTGCACACGGCGGCCGAGCGCTGAGCGAGCTCCCCGTCCTGGGAGCCGTCCATGGCCGCGTTCCGCGACGTCAGCGCCGTGCGTGGTCGGCGGTGTCGTTCGAGGTGAGGACGCGCACGTCCCACGGGCCGAGCTCCAGTGCCGAACCGGCGGACAGGAACCGGCCGTCGAGGGCGTCCGACAGGTCCGTCGGCGCGGACACGGACACCGGCTCGCAGTTCCAGTTGTGGACGATGTGCACGCGGCGTCCGTCGGGAGCGGCGCCGGTGGTCGCGGTGACCGTCGCCGGGAGGTCCCGCCAGGCGTGCCGGGCGGACGGCGTCAGCCACTCGGCCGGCGCCCCGGGCGAGGTCACGGCCGGGCACCGTGCCCACGCAGGTGATCCGGCCCGCGCCGTGACCGCGGGTGGTGACCGCCGGCCAGCGGCCGAAGTGCGGGTGGTCGTAGGAGACGAGGACGTCGGCGTCGGCGACCGTCAGGCCGTCCGCCCAGCGGGTCGCCGTCGCGCCCTCGGGCAGGTCGAGCGGTCCGCCGGGCGCGGCGCGCACGGGGATGTCCCGGACGAGGTTGCTGAACTCGTCGTAGGACACGCCCGCCGCCTCGGTCAGGCGGCCGGGGGCCGGTTCGGTGCGGGCGCGGGCCTCCTGGTCGGCGTAGCCGGTGCGCGGGCCGAGCACCAGGTGGCCGCCCGCGTGCGCGTAGGCAGCGAACCAGTCCAGGGTGGCGTCGGCGGCCAGATACAGCCCCGGGACGACCAGCACCGGGTGCCGACGGGCGGCCTCCTGCGGAGTGAGACCGTCCCGTTCTCCGCTCGGGTCGTGCAGTTGCCGGGCGTGCACGATGCGCACCTGGCGGCCCGCGTCGAAGGCTCCGCGGTAGAAGGGGTCGAAGATGCGGTGGTCGGCGGCCGGGTCGGGTTCGCCGTCCGGCCTGGCCAGCGGCGGGTACTTCTGCATCAGCCACTTGCTGGGCGTCGAGTAGACCATCGTGAGGTCGGCGTCCGGTTCCAGCCCGGCGACGACCGACCGGCTCGGCCGAAGCGGAGGAATCGCATGAGCCCCGGCGCCCGACTTCGAGGGGCGGCTCAATGGTGGGTGGGCGGGCCTCCGTTCGAGAGGGGCGGGGTCTGCGTGCCCGCCAGGACCCCGCGATCCGGGGTCGTCCGGTGCGGCGGGGGTGCGGTCGAGGCGCGGACGACCAGGTCGACCGGTGGGTCGCTCGCCGGCAAGGGCTCGGCGTCCGGGTTCTCGATGGCGTGCACGAGCCGTTTGAGTCCCTCCTGCGCCACGGTGTCGAACGGCTGCGGCACCGTGGTCAGCGGAGGAGTCACATAGGCGGCGACCGGAATGTCGTCGAAGCCGACGACGCTCACGTCCTCCGGCACCCGGCGGCCGGCCTCCGTCAGCGCGCGGATCAGTCCGATCGCCATGTCGTCGTTGGCGGTGAACACCGCGGTGACGTCGCCGTCCGCGGCCAGTGCGCGGCCCGCCGCATGGCCGGACGCGGCCGACCAGTCGCCCTCGACGACCGGCGGGATGTCCCGGCCGTGGGCGGCCAGCGTCGTCCGCCAGCCCTCCAGCCGGTCCCGGGCGGCGTACCAGCGCTGCGGCCCGGCGAGGTGGTGGACCGGACGCATCCGTGGCGGTGCTCGCCCGGTCGGTTCTCCGGAAAACCGGTTCCCCGGATCAGTTCTCCGGCAGCCACTTCTCCAGGGCGTCGATGAGACGGTCGAGGGCGGGTTCCTCGCTCGAGCGGTCCGTCATGACCGTGCGGCCGTCGAACCGCAGCGTGTACTGGAAGAGGTCGGCCGCACCCATGTTCATCGTGAACGTGGGGACGTCGTCCAGCGCCGGATCTCCGAGCAGCGTGCGCAGCTTCGTGAACTGGGCCGCGGTCGTCCGGCGCACCGCGGACTCACCCTTGTCGGCGGTGCGCACGGTGCCGTCGCCCCGCAGGATCACCTCTTTGTTCACCCCGGCGAAGCCACCGCTGATCGTCATGACGACCAGCTTCTGATCCGGCCCCGTGACGGGCACCGGCGACGGACTCGCGGACGCCGAAGCCGACGGGGTGGACGGGGTGGACGACGGCGAGGCGGCGGAAGGGGACGGAGAGGGGGAGGGAGAGAAGGCAGGAGGAGAGGACGCGGTCACCGTGGCGCGCGCCGTGTCCGTCGGCTTCGTCGTGCCCCCGTCGCCCCCGGGGGAGCAGCCGACCAGGGTCAGCACACCCGCCGCGCACACCATCGCCGAACTCCGAGCGAGCACTGTGCACTCCTCGCGTGTCGATACCTGAGTAGCTGTCATATCAGGGTGCCATGCTGTGGGTTCCGCCGTCTCCCGGGAGGAAACATGTCCCAACCGTCCGTCCTCGCCGCGCTGGTCTCGGCTCTGCGCGGCGGGTCGATCGAAGTCGTCGACCTCACCTCACCGCTGTCGTCGGCCACGCCGGTGATCCAGCTGCCGCCCGAGCTCGGCCAGACGGCGGTGTTCGAGCTGGAGGAGATCAGCAGGTACGACGACCGGGGCCCGGCCTGGTACTGGAACAACTTCCGCAGCGGCGAGCACACCGGCACCCACTTCGACGCCCCGAACCACTGGGTGACCGGCAAGGACCTCGCGGATGTGGCGTCCGTGCCGGCGAGCCGGCTGATCGCACCGGCCGCCGTGCTCGACTTCACCGCCGAGGCGGCGAAGAACCCCGACTTCCTCGTGGAGGTGGAGCACGTGAAGGCGTGGGAGGCCGAGCACGGGCCGCTGCCCGAGGGCGGCTGGCTGTTGCTGCGTACCGGCTGGGACGCCCGCGGCCACTCCCAGGAGGCGTTCCTCAACGCCGACGAGACCGGCCCGCACACCCCCGGCCTGTCACCGGAGTGCGCCCGCTGGGTGGCGCGGGAGTCGCCGGTGATCGGACTCGGAGTGGAGACGGTGGGCACCGACGCGGGCCGCGGGCACTCGTTCGACCCGGCGTTCCCCTGCCACTCCTACCTCATGGGCAGCGACAAGTACGGACTGACCCAGCTCCAGAACCTGGCGGCGCTCCCGGCGACCGGCAGTGTCGTCATCGCGGGACCGCTGCCCATCGTCACGGGATCCGGGGCGCCCGCGCGGGTGCTCGCGCTGGTGGAGCGCGCATGAAGGTCGCCGAAGCCGTCGGCCGGGCCCTGTCCGCGGCCGGGGTCCGCCAGGTGTTCGGCGTGGTCGGCTCGGGCAACTTCCACCTGACCAACGCGATGGTCGCCGCCGGGTCGAACTTCGTCGCCGCGCGCCACGAAGGCGGCGCGGCGACGATGGCGGACGCGTACGCGCGCGTGAGCGGCGCCCTGACGGCACTGAGCGTCCACCAGGGGCCCGGGCTGACGAACGCACTGACGGGGATCGCCGAAGCGGCCAAGAGCCGTACGCCGCTTCTCGTCCTGGCGGCGGACGTGACCGCGCCGCGCTCCAACTTCCATATCGGCCAGGAGGCTCTGGCGGATGCGGTGGGCGCGGTGCCGATGCGGATCACCTCGGCCGAGGACGCGGTGGGGCAGGCCCTGGCAGCGGTGCGGCGCGCGGTGCACGAGCGGTGCACCGTGCTGCTCAACCTGCCGCTGGAGGTGCAGGCCCTTCAGGCGCCGGACGGCGTCCCGGCGCAGCCCGGGCCGCTGCCCGCACGGGTGCCGGTCGAGCCGACGGCGGCCGATGTGACGGCCCTGGCGCACCTCCTCGAAGGGGCCCGTCGGCCGGTGTTCGTGGCGGGCAGGGGCGCCCGCTCGCCCGGCGCCAGGGACGCCCTGGAGGCTCTCGCCGACCACTGCGGAGCGCTGCTGGCCACCTCCGTCGTGGCACGCGGCCTCTTCCACGGCAACCCGTGGTCGCTCGACGTCTCCGGAGGCTTCGCCTCGCCCCTGACGGCCGAACTGATCGGGACCGCGGACACCATCGTGGGCTGGGGCTGCACGCTGAACATGTGGACGATGCGGCACGGCGCCCTGATCGGCCCCGGCACGACCGTCGCGCAGGTGGACGACGAGGCGTCGGCGCTCGGCGCGCACCGCGAGGTGGGGCTCGGGGTCACCGGTGACGTGGAGCTCACCGCGCGGCGGGTGCTGGCTGCGGGCGGCGCGAAGCGGCAGGGCCGCCGGACCGCCGAGGTCGCCGCGGCCGTCGCCGCCCGCGTGCAGTGGCGGGACGTGCCCTACGAGGACACGAGCGGCGAGGACCGGATCGACCCGCGCACGCTGAGCATCGCGCTCGACGACCTCCTGCCCGCGGAACGGGTCATCGGCGTGGACTCCGGCAACTTCATGGGCTACCCGAGCATGTATCTGTCGGTTCCGGACGAGAACGGCCTGTGCTTCACCCAGGCGTTCCAGTCGATCGGCCTCGGACTGGCGACCGCGATCGGCGCGGCCCTGGCCCGGCCCGACCGGCTTGCGGTGGCCGCGCTCGGGGACGGCGGCGCGCTGATGGGCGCGGCGGAACTCGACACGGTGCGCCGTCTCGGGCTGCCGATGGTGGTGGTCGTCTACAACGACGACGGCTACGGAGCCGAGGTGCACCACTTCGGGCCCGACGGACACCGACTCGACACCGTCCGGTTCCCGGAGACCGACATCGCCGCCGTGGCCCGCGGGTACGGCTTCGAGGCGGTCACCGTGCGCGGGCGGAGCGACCTGAGGGCGGTGGCGGACTGGCTGTCCGGCCCGCGCTCGGCCCCGCTGCTCATCGACGCGAAGGTGGTCAAGGACCGCGGGTCCTGGTGGCTGGAGGAGGCGTTCCGCGGGCACTGACCACCGTCAGGTCAGACCACCGTCAGGTCAGACCACCGTCAGGCCAGACCCCCGTCAGCTCGGATCACCGTCAGCTCGGACCACCGTCCCGTCCGCGGGTCCGACGGCGTAGAGGCTGGCCATGCCCGCGTCGGTGAGCACCCCGAGGCGGCCGCCGCCCACCCAGGTCAGGACGGACCGCCGTACCGAGTGTTCGATCGGGAAGCGGAGCAGAGGGCGCAGCTCGGCCGGATCGAGCACATGGACCTCGTCGCGGTGCGAGACGGCCAGGCGACCGCCCTCGGGATCGATCGCCAGATCGCCGCGCGCGGAGTCGAACGGCAGCGGCCGGCCCGCGGGGCGCGTCCCGTCGGTGAGGTCGAGACAGTGCCAGCGCCAGGTCCCGTACCGGTCCTGGGCGATCAGCCGGCGGCCGTCCGGGGTGAACAGCAGCTTGGCCACCATCGCGAAACCGCCCGACCAGGTGTGCCGCACCCGGCCGTCGGCCACCTCGCGCACGACCACCTCGCCGGGCCGCGCGCAGTACGCGAGCAGACTGCCGTCGGGGGAGAGCGCGCCCTCCATCTGGAGTGCGTGCCCGCCGTGCGTCGTCGCCGGGACGGTCTCGCGGAACAGCTCGGTCCCGTCGGCGAGTTCGGTGACGACGACGTCCGGCTCGGCATACCAGACGGCACGGGTGCCCGCCCCGCCCAGGAAGCTCACCGGGTGCGGGTTGTGGGCCGTCAGGGCCTCGAACCCGCCGAAGGGGACCGGTCCGGAGAAGATCTGGTGGTCGCCGCGGACCAGGATCCGCTTCAGCTCCGGAACATGACGGGCCTGCCAGGCCAGCCGGCCGACGGGCAGCGACACGCTGTCGGCCAGGCCGCCGTCCTCGTCGACCAGGAACAGCCGTTCACGCTTGTCGGTGTCGTCGTACCGGTTGCACAGCAGTCGTCCGTCCACCGCCTCGGCCACCATGGCGCCGGTGTAGGCGGGGCCGAGGTAGCGGTGCATGACCGGTTCGCCCGGGGCGGCGGTGGGATCGCTGAGCACGAACCCCTTCCGCAGCCGGGCCCACTCCTGCTTGAGCGCGTACTCCGGCCCGGCCCCCTCCTTCCTCGTCCGGCGCTCCCGTCCGGGGGAGCCGGCGAGGGTCTCGACGACGCCGTCGGCGCTGTGGCTGGTCCAAGTCCGGCCCGTGGCCGGGTCGCTGAGGCGTCGTGTGCGGGGCATGTCCCGATCCTTCACCGAAGTGACCGCGTCCGGCGCGCAGTTGTGTCAGAAGCGTTGACCGAGTTTCTGGAAACGTTTTAACTTCACCTCACTCGGTCCCGAGGGGAGGAGACTCCGTGGCGACGTTGCTGCGTGAAAACCCCAGTAAGACGGAAGAGATCAGCTCGTCCCGCCGTTCGCTGCGGCGGCGAAGTGATCGGAAACGTTTTCAGGATCGGCGCAACCGGACCCTGTTCCTGCTCATGCTGCCGGGGCTGGTCTACTTCCTGGTGTTCCACTACGGCGCGCTCGCCGGGAACCTCATCGCCTTCAAGGAGTACGTGCCGTTCGACGGCGTCTGGGGCAGCCCCTGGGCCGGTCTCGGCAACTTCCGGCGGATGTTCGAGGACGCCGGATTCTGGGACGCGGTCCTCAACACCCTCTGGATCGCGGTCCTCCAGCTCGCCTTCTACTTCCCGGTCCCGCTGGCCCTCGCCCTGCTCCTGCACAGCCTCACCTGGAGCACGGTCCGCCGCTTCGTGCAGTCGGTGGCCTATCTGCCGCACTTCATCTCGTGGGTGATCGTCGTAGCCCTGTTCCAACAGGTGCTGGGCGACACGGGCCTGGTGAACGGCTATCTCGGCGACGCGGGCCTCAGCACTGTCGACATCATCGGCAACCCCGACGCCTTCCGACCGCTCGTCGTGGCCCAGGTGATCTGGAAGGACGCCGGCTGGGGCACGATCATCTTCCTCGCCGCGCTCTCCCAGGTCGACGAGCAGCAGTACGAGGCCGCCGCCATCGACGGGGCCGGCCCCTGGCGGCGGTTCTGGCACATCACCCTGCCCGCCATCCGGCCCGTGATCGTGCTGCTGCTCATCATGCGGCTCGGCGACGTCCTCTCCGTCGGCTTCGAGCAGATGCTGCTCCAGCGCGACGCCGTCGGCCCGCAGACCGCCGAGGTCATCGACACCTTCGTCTACTACCAGGGCGTCGTCGGCGGCGACTACGGATTCGCCGCCGCCGCGGGCCTGTTCAAGGGCGTGATCGGCGCCCTGCTCGTGTACGCGGCCAACAAGGTCGCCCACCGCCTCGGCGAACAGGGGGTCTACCGTTGAGCGCCCACGTCCGGCCCGGCTGGATGGAGAAGCCGCGACCGCTCACCCAGGCCGCGAAGGCCGTCGCCCTCGCCACAGTGGTCCTGCTGGTCTGCGTGCCCTTCCTCGTCCTCCTCTCCACCTCGCTCGCCGCCCCGCGCGAGGTCGTGGCGAACGGCGGCTGGGTGCTGTGGCCCGAGCACCCCACCCTCCAGGCGTACCGGGACATCCTCGACGGCGGCATCGTCACGCACGCCCTCGCCGTCAGCGCCGGGGTCACCGTCGTCGGCACCGCGCTCAGCCTCGCCTGCACGGTCGCCCTCGCCTACGCCCTCTCCCGCCCCGGGGTGTTCGGCGGCCGCCCGGTTCTGCTGCTGATCCTGTTCACCTTCCTCTTCCCGCCGGGCATGATCCCGGGCTTCCTGCTGGTCAAGGAACTGGACCTGCTGGGCAGTTACGGCTCGCTGATCCTCCCGGTGCTGGTCAACGTCTTCAACCTGGTCGTGCTGCGCGGTTTCTTCCAGGGCATCCCCGAGGAGCTGTACGAGGCGGCCCGCCTCGACGGCGCCGGGGACTGGCGGGTGCTGTGGTCCATCGTGCTGCCGCTGTCGAAGGCGGCGCTCGCCGTCGTCGGACTCTTCTACGCGGTGTCGTACTGGAACTCCTGGTTCTACGCCTCGCTCTACCTGGAGAGCGATCAGTGGCCGCTGCAACAGGTGCTGCGCACCTACGTCGTGGCCGGCTCCGGCCTCACCGACACCACCACCGGCGAGGCCACGGTCAACGCGCCGCAGACCATCCAGATGGCCGTGCTGGTGATCGCCACCGTGCCGATCCTGCTCGTCTACCCCTTCCTCCAGAAGTACTTCACCAAGGGCGTCCTCACCGGCGCCGTCAAGAGCTGAGCGACACCACCGCATTCAAGAGCCGCACGCAGAAAGGTCATTCGTCATGCCCAGCATGTCCCGACGCACGCTGCTGCGATCCATGGCCGCCGGTGGCGCCGTCGTCGCCGTCCCCGGTCTGCTCACCGCCTGCTCCACCGGTTCGGACGACGGAGACGTCTCCAACGCGGGCAAGGAACTCACCCCGTGGCCCGCCTACGCGGCGCCCGCCGGGCCCCGGCCCGACCTCGCCCCCACCGAAGCGGGCGTCCAGGCCGGGTTCACCTCCTACCCCTCCTCCCTGGTCACCTCGGCCGCCCGGACCCCCGGCGACGGCTCCACCGTGAAGGTCCTCACCGTCACCTTCGGCTCCCCGCCCAAGCCGGCCGCCCAGAACCAGTACTGGCGGGCCGTCGAGAAGGCCCTCGGCGTCAAGGTCGAGTTCACGGTGGTCCCGCAGGCCGACTACCAGAAGAAGATGGCCACCGTCATGGCCGGCGACCCCGACTCACTGCCCGACATCATCAACGTCTTCAGCGGGGTCACCCTGCCCCGCGAGGCCCAGTTCGTGCAGCGCAGGGCCGAGGACCTGACCCCGTACCTTTCCGGCACGGCCGTCAAGGACTACCCCAACCTGGCCGGCATCCCCACCCACGCCTGGCACGACATGGGCCGCATCGGCGGACGGCTCTACGGCATCCCCGTCGAACGCCCGCTGCCCGGCTCGACCCTCTGGCTCAGCCAGGGCCTGTTCACCGAAGCCGGCATGAAGGACGGCTGGACCTCCACGGACTTCACCGCCGTGGCCAGGAAAGGCACCCACGGCAAGCGGTACGCGCTCGGCGCCTCCGTCGGCTCCCTCTTCGGCAACGCCGTCCACGCCGCCGCCCACAACGCCCCGAACGCCTGGGCCGTCGACAAGAACGGCGCCTTCCACGCCCACTACACCGACGACCGCTACAAGGCCGCCGTCGCCTTCCAGGCCCAACTGCGCAAGAACGGCTCCTACCACCCCGACGCCACCTCGATCTCCCCGGCGGACCTCGGCACGCTCTTCCTCAACGGCACCGTCGCCTCCCTCCAGGACGGCTTCAACGCCTACCAGAGCCGCTACCTCGACGCCGAGGGCCTGCTGACCCCGGCACCGGCCCTGCCCTACAGCGTCGACGGCACGCCCGGCGGCATCGTCGCCGCACGCCGCTCCTTCGGCTACACGATCCTGAAGAAGGCGGGGAAGGAACGCATCCAACTGCTGCTGCGCCTCCTCGACCACCTCGCGGCCCCCTTCGGGACCAAGGAGTGGGAACTCGTCCACTTCGGAGTGGAGGGCGTCCACTTCACCCGCGGCAAGGACGGCTCCCCGCAGGCGACCAAGCTCGGAGAGGTGGAGAACGTCTTCAACCTGCCGTTCCGTTTCCTGGCCGATGGCCCGCAGGTGCTGTTCCTGCCGGCCCTGCCCGACGCCGTACGAGCCCTGCACACCTGGCAGCAGGCCGTGGTCCCGGTCGCGATCCGCAACGCCTCCTTCGGCCTGAGGTCCCGCACCGAGACCTCCCAGGGCACCACCCTCAAGGCCCTGATGGACGACGCGATCACCGCAGTCGTCGCCGGCCGCGCCCCGATGTCGGAGTACGACGAGGCGGTACGGACCTGGCGCTCCCGGGGCGGCGACAGAATGGCCGGGGAGTTCGCCGAGGAGTACGACGCCAACACCTGAGTCGACGACAGCGGCGGACGCGGACACGGACACGGCCGAGAGGAACGGGGAGCGACATGACGGCACAGGGGCGGGTGACCATCCGAGAGGTGGCCGAACGGGCGGGCGTGTCCGTCGCCACGGTCTCCCGCGTGCTCAGCGGCAACTACCCGGTGCCGCCCGCCACCCGCACCCGGGTCCTGCGCGCCGCCCGGGCCCTCGACTACGTCGCCAACGCACACGCGCGTGCCCTCGTCGGCGGCGGCCGCAAGACGGTCGCGGTCGTCGTACGCCAGGTCACCAGCCCGTTCTACGCCCAGGTCGCCGAGGGCGTCGAGGCGGAGGCCGCCGTACACGGCCGGCTCTGCCTGGTCGGCACCACCGGCGGCGACCCGCAGCGCGAACTGGAGTTCGTGCAGCTCATGCGGGAGGAGGGGGCCCGGCTGGTGATCCTGGTCGGCGGGGTCGTCGAGGACGACGCCTACCGCGAGCGCGTCGCCCACTACGCCCAGGCCCTCGACTCCGCCGGCGCCCGCCTGGTGCTGTGCGGACGCCCCGCACCCGACCCCGACATCCCCGCGCTCGTCGTCGAGTTCGACAACGAGGCCGGGGCCCGCGCCATCACCGGACACCTGCTCTCGGCCGGCCACCGCAGGATCGTCTTCCTCGGCGGGCTGCCCGGCAACACCGCCCTGGACGCCCGCGTCCACGGCTACCGGGCCGCCCTCGCCGAGCACGGACTGCCACCCGAGGCCGCCCACGTCGTCGACTGCGGCCTCGGCCGGGCCGCCGGCCTGCGCGCGATGGCCCGACTCCTCGACGAACGCCCGGAGTTCACCGCCGTCTTCGCCGGGGACGACATGGTCGCGGCCGGTGCGCTGCGCGCCATCGCCGAGGCCGGACTGCGCGTCCCCGACGACATCTCCGTCGTCGGCTACAACGACATCCCGCTCGCCGAGGACTTCAACCCGCCCCTCACCACCGTCCGCACCCCCGCCGAGGAACTCGGCCGTGCCGCCGTGCGCATCGCCCTGCGCGACCCCGAACACGCCGCCGGCGCCCACCATCTGCTCGGCACCCACATCGTCGTACGCGACAGCGTCGCCGCGCCCCCACCCGGGCGCGCCCACTGACAGACGGAGGTACCGCCCCCGTATGACCGCGCCGCATCTGTCGGCCGACGCCGGCCGCCTGCCGCCCCCCGACCCCGACCTGTCCCCCCGCACCGGCTACACCCGCGCCCACTGGGAGGCCACCGCCGACCGGCTGCTCGCCGCGCTCCGGCCGTACGCCACCCCCGGCCTCGCCCAGTACCGGCTGCCCGGCCGCACCGGCCACTCCGGCGCCTGGTCGGACGGACTGGAGGGCTACGCCCGCTCCTTCCTGCTGGCCGCCTTCCGCATCGCGGGCTCGGACGGAGCCGTCGGCCCCGACCTCGTCGAGCGCTACGCCGCCGGGCTCGCCGCAGGCGTCGACCCCCGCCATCCCGAGCACTGGCCGCCCATCACCGACCGGAGCCAGCCCATGGTCGAGGCCGCCTCCGTCGCCCTCGCCCTGCACGAGACCCGCCCCTGGATCTGGGACCGGCTCGACGACAGGACGAAGGAGAGGGCGGCCGACTGGCTCGGCGGCTTCGTCGGCGCCACCGTCAACGACTCCAACTGGCGGCTCTTCCAGGTCATCGCCGAGGAGTTCCTCGCCTCCGTCGGCGCTCCGCACGACCGCGCCGAGATCGACGCCGGCCTGGACCGCCTCGACGACTGGTACCGGGGCGGCGGCTGGTACACCGACGGCGACGGCCGCAAGTTCGACTACTACAACGCCTGGGCCCTGCACCTCTACCCCGTCCTGTGGGCCCGGGTCGCCGGCCCCCGCGCCGACCCCGCCCGGGTCGCCGCCCACCGCGCCAGGCTGCGCGAGTTCCTCGGCGTCCACCAGCACTTCTTCGGCTCCGACGGCGCCCCCGTCCACCAGGGCCGCTCCCTCACCTACCGCTACGCCACCGCCGCACCCCTGTGGGCGGGCGCCCTCGCCGACGCCACCCCGCTGCCGCCCGGCCGCACCCGCCGCCTCGCCTCGGGCGCCCTGAAACACTTCACCGACCGCCGAGTGCCCGACGAGCAAGGGCTGTTGAGCCTCGGCTGGTACCGCCCCTACCTGCCCGTCACCCAGCCCTACTCGGGGCCGGCCTCCCCGTACTGGGCGAGCAAGGCCTTCCTCGGTCTGCTCCTGCCCGCCGACCACCCCGTCTGGACGGCACGCGAGGAAGCGGGCCCCGTGGACACCGCCGACCGGCAGCTGGCCCTGCCCGCACCGGGCTGGCTGCTGCACTCCACGGCCGCCGACGGGATCGTCCGCCTGGTCAACCACGGCAGCGACCGCCTCCCGCCCCCGCCCGCGGCCTCCGCCGACAGCCCGCACTACACGGGCTTCGCCTACTCCACCGCGACCGCCCCCGAGACCCCGCCCCCCGACGAGGCGCCCGGCCCCGACAACCGCATCGCCCTGCTGACCCCCACCGGCCCGTCCCGGCGCGGCCGCATCCACCCGCTGTACACGGACGGCCGGCGCGCGGCCTCCTCGCACGCCCCGCTCGGGTCGGACGGCGACGAGCCTTCGCACCTCACCACCGTGAGCGTGGTGCACGGACCGTGGGAGATCCGGGTGCACCGCGTCGAGGCTCCGGCGGGCACCCCGGTCCGGGCCGGCGGCTGGGCCGTGGCCTGCGACGACGCCCCGCCCGTCGCGCGGACCGGTCCGGCCCGGGCGGTGGCGCGCCGGGCCGACGGACTGACCTCGGCCCTCGTCGGCCTGCTCGGCTGGGACGAGGCCGTCGCCGAGGTGGCCCGGGCCCGCGGCCACAACGCCTACGGCGAGCACTCGGCCGTCCCGGTCCTCACCGCACCCCACCCGGGCGGCACGCTGCTGCTGGCGACACTGGTGGTCCTCACCGCCGACCCACTGGTCTCGGCCTCGGCGGACGGTCCGACAGGCGCGAGCGCGGTCCCCGCCCCCGGCGGCCGTCTGCGGCTGCGCTTCCCGGACGGCACGACCGAGAGAGACATATATATTCCGGCTGTGAGAACAGCCGCGGGACCCGGCGACCGGACAAAACGCGCGTATTAATGTGCCGTGCTATACTCGTAACCAGTTGCAGTTGTGGTTCCCGAAACTTCAAGTGCCTTGGCGACTGGATGTCGTCGGGCACTTTTGTATCTCCGGTGCTCATCCGGACGGGGTTCATTTGTGGCAACGCAGGGGTCCGCACAGAGTGGACCCGCGGGCACTGCCCCGAAGGAGATGTGACATGGCTACTGGCACCGTCAAGTGGTTCAACGCGGAAAAGGGCTTCGGCTTCATCGAGCAGGACGGCGGCGGCCCCGACGTCTTCGCCCACTACTCGAACATCGCCGCCCAGGGCTTCCGTGAGCTTCAGGAAGGTCAGAAGGTGAACTTCGACGTCGTGCAGGGCCAGAAGGGCCCGCAGGCGGAGAACATCACCCCCGCCTGACGCGGAACAGCATGAAGTAGCCGGGGCCCCCACCCAGTGGGGGCCCCGGTTCCTGCTTTTCCTTTATTCCGCTGGATTCTTATCAGTCTTGCATTCGGCTCGTTCTTGCAATTCATCCGACGCGGTCCTGTCGGGAATTCCTCGATGCGTGCCCTGTCGAGGAAGGTTCGCCATGAGCCGCTCAACTCGCACGAACGACCGCAATCGCCCGCAAGGGGAGTTCGCCCTGCCGGTCACCGTCACGCCGGCCCTCCCCGCGGTGTCGTCCTTCGGTGAACTGGACATGCCCGCCGCCCTGTTGGAGCTGCTCACCGGTCAGGGCGTGACGGAGCCCTTCCCGATCCAGGCCGCCACCCTGCCGAACTCCCTCGCCGGGCGGGACGTCCTGGGGCGCGGCCGCACCGGATCGGGCAAGACCCTCGCCTTCGGCCTGGCGCTCCTCGTGCGCACGGCCGGGCAGCGCGCCGAGTCGCGCAAGCCGCTGGCCCTGGTCCTCGTGCCCACGCGCGAGCTGGCCCAGCAGGTCACCGACGCGCTCACCCCGTATGCCCGGCTGCTGAAACTGCGGCTGGCCGCCGTCGTCGGCGGCATGTCGATCGGCCGGCAGGCGGGCGCGCTGCGGACCGGCGCCGAGGTCGTCGTCGCGACTCCCGGCCGGCTCATGGATCTCGTCGAGCGGAGGGACTGCCGGCTGGACCGGGTGAAGATCACCGTGCTGGACGAGGCCGACCAGATGGCCGACATGGGCTTCATGCCCCAGGTCACCCAACTGCTGGACCAGGTACGGCCCGACGGTCAGCGACTGCTGTTCTCCGCCACGCTGGACGCCAACATCGACCTCCTGGTCCGCGGCTATCTCCATGACCCCGTCGTCCACTCGGTCGACCCGTCGGCCGGCGCGGTCACCACGATGGAGCATCACGTGCTCCAGGTGCACGGAGCCGACAAGTACGCCACCGCCACCGAGATCGCCGCCCGCGACGGGCGCGTGCTGATGTTCCTGGACACCAAGCACTCCGTCGACCAGTTCACCCGGCACCTGCTGGGCAGCGGGGTCAAGGCGGCGGCGCTGCACAGCGGCAAGTCACAGCCCCAACGGACCCGCACCCTGGCCCAGTTCAAGGACGGTCACCTCACGGTGCTGGTCGCCACCAACGTCGCCGCCCGGGGCATCCACATCGACGACCTCGACCTCGTCGTCAACGTCGACCCGCCCGCCGACCACAAGGACTACCTGCACCGCGGTGGCCGTACCGCCCGCGCCGGCGAGTCCGGCAGCGTCGTCACGCTGGTGCTGCCCAACCAGCGCCGGGACATGGCGCGTCTCATGTCCGCCGCGGGCATCCGCGCGCAGATCACCCAGGTCCGCTCCGGCGAGGCCGAGCTGAGCCGTATCACCGGCGCGCAGGCCCCCTCCGGCGTCCCCATCGGCGGCAGCGCGCCGGTCACGGAGCGCCCGCAGCGCGGCGGCGCCCCCTTCCGGGGCATGGGCACCCGCCCGGGCCGGGCCGGTCGTGCCGGCGGCGAGTCCCGCCGAGCCGCCGAGGCCCGCCAGACGGCAGAGGCCCGCAAGGCCGCCCGGATCCGCCGGGGCGCATAGCCTCCACGGGCCGGACCTCCGCGACCGCTCGGACCTCCGCGACCGCTCGGACCGCCGCGTCGCCGCTTGCGGCCTGCCCGGCGAGCGGGCAGGGTTCCGTGCCGTGGCCACCTTGCTGATCGTCCATCACACGCCCTCGCCGAACTGCCAGGCGCTCTTCGAAGCGGTCGTCTCGGGCGCCACGGCGCCGGAGATCGAGGGCGTCCGCGTGGAACGGCGGGCCGCCCTGGCCGCGACCGCCTCCGACGTCCTGGCCGCCGACGCCTACCTGCTGGGCACCCCGGCCAACCTCGGCTGTATGTCCGGTGCGCTCAAGCATTTCTTCGACCAGGTCTACTACCCCTGCCTCGACGCCACCGGAGGCAGACCCTTCGGTTACTACGTGCACGGCGGCAACGACGTCACCGGCGCGGTACGCGGCATCGAGGCCGTCACCACGGGCCTGGGCTGGCGGCGCGCCGCCGAGCCGGTCACCGTCACCGGGGAACCGGGCAAGGCGGAGCTGGCGGCCTGCTGGGAACTGGGCGCGACTCTGGCGGCCGGTCTGATGGACTAGGCAGTCTCTCTCAGTTCGAGAGCGGATACGTCACGACCTGCCCGAACTGCTCGGGCCTGGCCCCGGGGTAGGTCAGGGTGATCCGGCTGTACTGCTGCACCTGCGGGTCCTTCTTCCACGGCTGCGGCCGGTCCAGCTTCACCACCACGGCGTACGGGTGGAAGGCGCCCGCCGCGCAGTACGGATCGCAGTCGTTGACGACGTTGACCCCGGTGGCCCGCGCGGACTCCGCGCCCCAGCTGTCCCAGTGCAGCGAGACAAGACGGCTGTTGCCGTCGCCGCACGCCAGGATGAAGTCGCCGGGCCGCACCTGGGCCTTCCCGAAGCAGTCGACCAGAACGGGCGTCGTGGCCTGCCGCACCGCGGCCTCGCGCGCCGTGGGCGGCGACGCCGCCGGAACGGCCGAGGCCGAGCCGACGGCCGCCGTGAGGCCCAGCGCCGCACCGAGCATGACCACTGTTCTCGTCGTGTGTCGCATCTTCGCTCCTGCCCGCCCGACCAGGGGCCCGCCTGTGTGCCGCGCCCCGAAGAAGTTCTCTACCGACGCTACGACGACGAGCGGAAGGGGACCACTCGAACGGGCCAGAGCCGCGCTACGGGACGTCGGCCGCCCGTGCCGCGCGGTTCGCTTCCGGCGCCGGGCAGTCGCCGTCGACCCGGCGCCCCTCCGTCACCACCACGACGATGTCGTCCTCGCGGCTCCAGACCCGTCTCTCGGCCTTGGCGGGGTTGAGCCGGACCCCGTCGTCGTGACGGCGGTGGCCGATCGCGCACTCGCCCAGGTCGCGGGCCGCCGCCACGATCGTCGCGAAGGACGCGGGACGGTCCGGCAGCACATAGCGATGCGCCGGACGCAGCCGCAGCGTGCCGCCGCCGGCCGTGAACAGTTCCTCGAACACGCCGGCCAGGTGTCTGTTCTGGGAGACCTGCGCCATGAGCAGCCCCGTCAGCTGCCCGCCGACGACGGCCTCGGAGCCCGGTCCGAGCGGGGCCAGCGCCCGGTTGCGTTCGTCGGCGAGTTCCGCGACCACCGGCACGGCGCGCCCGGCCTCCTCCGCCAGTGAGCGCAGGATCAGCAGGACGACCAGCGTGCGGTCGTCCGCCCGGTCGGTCTCCGCCCCGAGCACGATGACCCGGTCGTAGGAGGCGGGGTCGAGGCCGCGCAAGGATTCGGGGCAGGTCGGATCGGCGGTCTCGAAGGTCACCGTGAGCCCGTCGGCGAGCGCCTGACCGTTGCGCGGTTCCGGAAGCGGGACCGGTCCCGGAACCGGTGGCGGCGGTTGCACCTGTTCGGTCGCGTCGGTGACGACGTGCAGGACCGAGCCCGGTCGCGTGCTGCGGCGCAGTTGGTCGACCAGGTGCGGCGCCCGGCGGTTCCAGCCCAGCAGCAGGAACCGCGACGGTTCGCCCGCGTCGGAACCGCGCTCGGCGATCAGCGACGGGTCCACCAGATCCCGGCAGTCCTCCCAGCGCGCGGTCTCTTCGTCCGGCGCCACGACGACGAGGCTGTCCCCGGGGGCGACGACGGTCTGCGGCGGCGGGTTGAGCAGGGGAGTGCCGTCGGCCCGCACCAGCCCGGCCACCGCGGCGGTCGCGCAGTCGAGCAGCACATCGCCGAAGCGGCGGCCCGCGAGCCCGTGACCGGCGGTGAGGTAGAACTCGTCGCCGTCGAAGTCGAGGAGCTCGCGCAGCACGGGCGTCAGGCCCGGGTGGAGCGCGGAGTGCGCGATCAGCCCCGCCGCCGTCCGGTCCGACTCCAGGACGATGCCCCGCGGGCCCGCGGCGAGCCGGGCCGCGGCCCGGTACCGCTCGTCCCGGACACAGGCGACGACGGCCGGGCCCGCCTTGTCGCCGAGGACCGCGCGCAGGGCCAGCAGTGTCCGGACGCTCTCGGCGTCCCCGGCGGGCTGCGCGCCGGGCAGGACCAGCACGGCGTGCGCCGCGCCCGGACTGACCAGCCCGAGCGCCTCGGGGTCCGCGGTGGAGCCGCTGCGGCAGATCAGCCGGGTGGCGCCGGTGGGCCCGAGCACGGCCGCCAGGGCCTCTTCCAGCTCCGTCCTGTCCCGGTCGGCGAGCACCACGACCGCGCCCCACCGCTGGTCGGCGCGTGCCGCGACCAGCTCGCCGACCACCGTGAACACCTGCTCCGACCAGCCGAGCACGACCGAGTGGCCCGTCTCCACCACGGTGGAGCGCCCTCTGCGCAGTTCGGTGAGCCGGTCGGTGAGGCCGGTGGTGATCAGACCGATCAGCGTCGACACGTACAGCAGGGCCACGAGGCCCAGCAGCACGGACAACAGCATCCGCAGCGGAGCCCCGGTCACCGCGCCCAGCCGCAGGGTCTCGCCGCTGACCCGCCAGACCGCGGCGAGCCGGCCGGACAGCGACCGGGGCGCGGCCGGGTCCGTCCACACCATCAGCGCGCTCGCCGGGACGACGATGCCCAGGCAGGTCACGGCCAGCCACCCGACCAGCCGACCGGTGCTGCGGGCCAGTGTGTTGTCGAACCGGTAGCGCAGCCTGTCCCGCAACGAAACCGGCCCTCGCCGCTGCCCTTCCACCCGCGCCCCCCGTGTCCCGCCGCCGACTCCCGTCGCCGCCTGAACTCGCAGGGTGCGGCCCGCAGTGCCGCGACACGCCGTCGAGGTAGCCGTATTCATCCTTTCGAGGAAGGGGGCACGTACGTCCGCGGCTGAAAACGTGCGCCGAGCAGGGCGAATCCCCAGACGGCCATGGTCAATTCCAGCCGATGTTTTGGCATTCCCATGACAAACCTGTGCACGCGGTGCCACGCTGCTGCCGCAGTTCACCATTCCTTCACACCCGCATCATGCGGGGCATCCCTCCATTCACCCCCCACCTCCTTCCACCCGCCTGCCGTGCAGCGCTCCGGACCGGCCCCACCCCGTCGGTCCGCCCCCACCTCGGCCTCCATCACCGGCCGACCGTCGCACAGAAGGAGAACCCGTTGCCCCGGCGACCCCGCCCCACCATCCGGCGCAGACGCGCCACCGCCATCGCACTGACGGCCATCGGGACCCTGTTGGCCCTGGGCGCCCCCACCGGCACAGCCGGCGCAGCGCCCGCCGACCCGGGCCCGTCCACGATCACCGCCACGCCGCGTGCCGGCGCCGCCGCGACGCCCCTGTCGCCGGCCCTGCGCGCCTCACTGATCAAGAGCGCGCAGAGCGCGACCGGCGCCACGGCCCAGCGGCTCGCCCTCGCCGCCCAGGAAAAGCTCGTCGTGAAGGACGTCGTCCAGGACGCCGACGGCACCACGCACACCCGCTACGAGCGCACCTACGCCGGACTGCCCGTGCTCGGCGGCGACCTGGTCGTGCACAGCAAGAGCGGCCGGACCACCGTGTCCAAGGCCACGGACGCCTCGCTCGCGCCGGCGTCCCTCACCCCGAAGCTCACCGCGTCGAACGCCGGCGGCAAGGCACTCGCGGCCGCTAAGAGCGCCGACGTCACCGGCGCCGCGACCGAGCGCGCGCCCCGCCTCGTGGTCTGGGCCGGACCGACCAAGTCCGTCCTGGCCTGGGAGACGGTCGTCGAGGGCGTCCAGCAGGACGGCACCCCCAGCGAACTCCAGGTCGTCACCGACGCGAGCACGGGCAAGCAGCTGCTCGCCGCCGAGAAGGTGCACACCGGCACCGGCACCGGCCAGTACAGCGGCACGGTCCCGCTCGGCACGACCCTGTCGGGATCGACGTACCAGCTCACCGACGGCGAGCGCGCCGGGCACAAGACGTACGACCTGAACCAGGGCACCTCCGGCACCGGGACCCTGTTCACGGACGACAACGATGTCTGGGGCACCGGTCTGCCCTCCAACCGCCAGACCGCCGGCGTCGACGTGGCCTTCGGCGCCGCGGCCACCTGGGACTACTACAAGGACGTGTACGGCCGCAACGGCATCCGCAACGACGGCGTCGCCGCCTACAGCCGCGCCCACTACGGCAGCAGCTACGTCAACGCCTTCTGGCAGGACAGCTGCTTCTGCATGACCTACGGCGACGGCTCGGGCAACACCCATCCGCTGACCTCCCTCGACGTGGCCGCCCACGAGATGAGCCACGGCGTCACCGCCGCCACCGCCAACCTCACCTACTCGGGCGAGTCCGGCGGTCTCAACGAGGCGACCTCCGACATCTTCGCCGCCGCCGTCGAGTTCCACTCGGACCTCGCCGCCGACCCCGGCGACTACCTCGTCGGCGAGAAGATCGACATCAACGGCAACGGCACCCCGCTGCGCTACATGGACAAGCCCTCCAAGGACGGCTCCTCCCGCGACAGCTGGAGCTCCACGCTGGGCAGCATCGACGTCCACTACTCCTCGGGCCCCGCGAACCACTTCTTCTACCTGCTCTCCGAGGGCAGCGGCGCCAAGACCGTCAACGGCGTCGCCTACGACAGCCCGACCTCCGACGGCCAGGCCGTCACCGGCATCGGCATCGAGAACGCCGCCGCCATCTGGTACCGGGCGCTCACGACGTACATGACCTCGTCGACCAACTACGCGGGCGCCCGCACCGCCACCCTCCAGGCGGCGACCGACCTGTTCGGCGCCTACAGCCCCACCTACCTCGCCGTCGCCGACGCCTGGGCCGGCATCAACGTCGGCGGCCGGATAGCCCTCGGCGTCAACGTCGCCCCGATCGCCGACCAGACCAGCGGCGTCGGCCAGGACGTCAGCCTGCAGGTGGACGCGTACACCACCAACAGCGGCTCCGGCCTCACCTACGAAGCGACCGGGCTGCCCGACGGGCTGAGCCTCAGCGCGAGCGGTCTGATCTCCGGCACGCCCACGACCCTCGGCACCAGCGACGTCGCCATCAAGGTCACCGACAGCACGGGCGCTTCCGTCACGGAGGCCTTCAGCTGGCGGATCGCGTACGTCTACGCCACCAGCACCCGGGTGGACATCCCCGACAACGGCGCCGCGGTCGAGTCGCCGATCACCATCGCGGGCCGCGACGGCAACGCCTCCGCCACCGCGTCGGTCTACGTCAACATCGTCCACACCTACCGCGGTGACCTGACCGTCGACCTGGTCGGCCCCAACGGCACCGTCTACTCGCTCCTCAACCGCAGCGGCGGCGCCGCCGACGACGTCGACCAGACCTTCACGGTCGACGCCTCCGCGCAGCCCCTCAACGGCACCTGGAAGCTTCGGGTCCAGGACCGTGCGTCGATCGACGTCGGGTACATCCAGCGCTGGCAGCTCACGCCTTGACCGGTCCACGCAGTGAGTCCGCTCTCTGGGCGGTTCGGTCGCTGACCGCTGACCGCTGACCGCATGACACCGCCGCCCGGGTCCTTTCGGACCC
>NZ_JBFAKW010000097.1:0-35910 GCF_040655955.1 Streptomyces sp. NPDC050263
GTACGTCCAGTACGAGGACTTCCGGCCGGCACACCGAGAGCACGCACCGGACGCCGCTCCTTGACGGGCAAACGTTGCCTGCCGCGGCACTAGCCCGCTGACGCCCGCCCCTCCTCAGGTCTCCTGCCCGCCCCTACGGCTCAGAGCCCGGCCAGCTCGTCCACCAGGTCGTCCAGCCCCAGCGAACCCTGCGAAAGGGCCGCCATGTGCCAGGACTTGAGGTCGAAGGCGTCGCCGTGGCGTTCGCGGGCCTTCTCCCGGCCCAGCAGCCAGGCCCGTTCGCCGAGCTTGTAGCCGATCGCCTGGCCCGGGATCGTCAGATAGCGGGTCAGCTCGCTCTCGACGAAGTCCGCCGGGCGGCTGCTGTGCCCGCCGAAGAACTCCTGCGCCAGCTCCGGGGTCCAGCGCTCACCCGGATGGAACGGCGAGTCCGCCGGGATCTCCAGTTCCAGATGCATGCCGATGTCGACGATGACCCGCACCGCGCGCATCATCTGCGCGTCCAGATAGCCGAGCCGCTGCTCCGCGTCCGTGAGGAAGCCCAGCTCGTCCATCAGCCGCTCCGCGTACAGCGCCCAGCCCTCGGCGTTGGCGCTGACCAGGCCGACGGAGGCCTGGTAGCGGGAGAGGTCCCCGGCGATGTGCGTCCACTGCGCGAGCTGGAGGTGGTGGCCCGGGACGCCCTCGTGGTACCAGGTCGAGACGAGGTCGTAGACCGGGAAGCGGGTCTCTCCCATGGTCGGCAGCCAGGTGCGGCCCGGCCGCGAGAAGTCCTCCGAGGGGGCCGTGTAGTAGGGGGCCGCCGCGCTGCCGGGCGGGGCGATCCGCGACTCCACCTTCCGTACCCGCTCGGCGAGTTCGAAGTGCGTGCCGTCCAGCGCGTCGATCGCCTGGTCCATCAGGCCCTGCAGCCAGTCGCGGACCTCGTCGACGCCCTCGATGTGCCTGCCGTGCTCGTCGAGGTGGGCCAGCGCCACCCAGGGCGTGGCCGCGCCCGGCAGGATCTTCTCGGCCTCCTTCTTCATCTCGCCGAGCAGCCGGTGGTACTCCGCCCAGCCGTACGCGTACGCCTCGTCCAGGTCGAGGTCGGTGCCGTTGTAGAAGCGGGACCAGCGGGCGTACCGCTCCCGGCCGACGGTGTTCGGCGCGCCCTCGACCGTCGGCGCGTACACCTCGCGCACCCAGTCCCGCAGCTCCACGACGGCCGCGGTCGCGGCCCGGGCCGCCTCGTCCAGCTCGGCGCGCAGCGCCTCGGGCACCGACTCGGTGCCGGTGGACACGAAGTCCTCGAACCAGCCGCGGCCCGCGCCGTCCGTGTCCGACCACTCCGTGAGCTGTGCGACGAACGTGGCGGTCGGCCGCGGAGCCGCGTACAGCTTGCGTTCCAGGCCGAGCGCCAGGGACTCCCGGTAGCCGGCTAGCGCCGCCGGCACCGCGCGCAGCCGCTCGGCGATCGCCGTCCAGTCGTCGTCGGTCCGGTTCGGCGTCACGGTGAACACCTCGCGCACATGGTGCGCCGGCGTGGCCATGTTGCCGACGGCACGCAGGCCTTCGTCGGCGTCGTGCACCGCGAGTTCCGCGGTCAGGCGCTCACGCAGCAGGCGCGCGCACCGGCGCTCGATGTCACTGTCCGCGCCCGGCCTCCGCTCCGCGTCGTCGAGTTTCGCCAGGGTGTCCCGCGCGAGCCGCGCGAGTGCCTCCTGGCCCGTGGGCGAGTAGTCGGGCAGACGGCTCGAACTGTCCTGCACACCGAGGTAGGTGCCGGTCACCGGGTCGAGGGCGATGAGGTCGTCGACGTACGCGTCGGCGACCTCGCGGGGCAGCGGGCTGTTGGTGGTCTGTGACATGGGCCCCATCCTGGTACGAGGCGGCCGCTCACGTCACGGCGCTTGTCCCGATGTCGTCGGTGGCAACAGCGGTCCGCACTCCCACTGCTGGAAGATCAGCCGGGTCTCGACGCGGGCGACCTCCCGCCGGGCGGTGAACTCGTCGAGGACGAGCCGCTGCAGATCCGCCATGTCCGCGACGGCGACATGGACGAGATAGTCGTCGGGCCCCGTGAGGTGGAAGACGGTCAGGGCCTCGGGCAGCGCCCGGATCCGCTCCACGAACGGCCCCACCAACTCCCGCCGGTGCGGCCTGACCTGCACCGACAGCAGTGCCTGGAGCCCGCGCCCGAGCTTGGCGGGATCCAGCCGCAGCTGATGCCCGAGGATCACGCCCGAGCGGCGCAGCCGCGTCACCCGGTCCAGGCACGTCGACGGCGCGACGCCGATCTGCGCGGCGAGGTCACGGTAGGTGGTCCGGGCGTCGTTCTGCAGCAGCCGCAGCAGCTGCAGATCGACCGGATCCAGTACGACGGATTCGGTCATCGGTCGAACGTAGCACGGACATCTGTTCCCTCGACCCGTCCGATGTTCACCCTGCGATGCATGGACTCAACCGCTGCGAGCACGCACGCGTACGACGGCGTACGCACGTCTGGAGCGCCCCGCGCACTGGCCACCGAGGCCGTGCACGCCGGGCGGGACGACCTGGCCCGGCAGGGCCTGCACGCCCCGCCCATCGACCTGTCCACCACCTACCCCTCCTACGACAGCCGCGCCGAGGCCGCCCGCATCGACGCGTTCGCCGCGACGGGCGCGGAGCCGGACGGCCCGCCCGTCTACGGCAGACTCGGCAACCCGACGGTCGCCCGCTTCGAGACGGCCCTCGCCCGCCTCGAAGACACCGAGAGCGCGGTCGCGTTCGCCAGCGGGATGGCGGCGCTGACCGCGGTGCTGCTCGCGCGCGCCGCGACGGGACTGCGGCACGTCGTCGCCGTACGGCCCCTCTACGGCTGCAGCGACCATCTGCTGACGGCGGGGCTGCTCGGCTCGGAGGTCACCTGGACCGACCCCGCCGGGATCGCGGACGCGCTGCGCCCCGACACCGGGCTGGTCATGGTCGAGTCACCGGCCAACCCGACCCTCGCCGAGGTCGACCTGCGCGCCGTCGCCCACGCCTGCGGCTCGGTCCCGCTGCTCGCCGACAACACCTTCGCCACGCCCGTGCTCCAGCGCCCCGTCGAGCAGGGCGCGCGGCTGGTCCTGCACAGCGCCACCAAGTACCTGGGCGGCCACGGGGACGTACTGGCCGGTGTGGTCGCCTGCGACGAGGAGTTCGCCGGGCGGCTGCGGCAGATACGGTTCGCCACGGGCGGCGTGCTGCATCCGCTGGCCGGCTATCTGCTGCTCCGCGGCCTCGCGACGCTTCCGGTCCGGGTGCGGGCCGCCTCCGCGACCGCCGCCGAACTGGCCCGGCGGCTGGCCGCGGACCCGCGCGTCGCCCGCGTCCACTATCCACGCATCGGCGGGGCGATGATCGCCTTCGAGGTGCACGGCGATCCGCACGAGGTGATCGCGGACGTCCGCCTCATCACCCCGGCCGTCAGTCTCGGCAGCGTCGACACACTCATCCAGCACCCGGCCTCCATCAGCCACCGCATCGTGGGGGAGGAGGAGCGCAGGGGCGCGGGTGTGAGCGACCGGCTGCTGAGGCTGTCGGTGGGGCTGGAGGACGTCGAGGATCTGTGGGTGGACCTCGCAGGGGCCTTGGGGGCGTCGAGGGCGTCCGTCACCGTGTGAAGAGGGGCCCGGCGGTGCACCGCCGGGCCCCTCTCGCGTGACGCGTTCCGGGTCAGTCGCGCCGGACGTACTCCGCGTGCCGCTGGGACGTCTCGCGCGCCGCGCTCGTCTCCAGGCGCGCGGTGATCACGAGCGTCCCCTCCTCGATCTGGTAGTCGAGGGGCAGGCCGAGGCCGCGCATGGCGGCGACCATGCCCGTGTTGGAGGACTGCGTCACGGCGTACACGCTCTCGCAGCCCGCCTCGACGGCCATCGCCACGAGCCGGCCGAGCAGTTCGGCGCCGATGCCGCGCCGCTGCCACTCGTCCTCGACGAGCAGCGCCACCTCGGTCTCGTCACCGTCCCACAGGAGGTGCCCCAGCCCGACGATCCGCCCGGAGGGCGTCCGCACGGCGAGGGTGCGGCCGAACCGCGGGCTCAGCAGGTGGTTGAGGTAGCGGTCCGCGTCGCCGACCGGCCCGTGGTAGCGCATCTTGAGGGTGCGCGCCGAGCACCGCTCGTGCATCGCCTTCGCCGCCTCCACATCACCGGTGTCGGCCCGGCGCACGGTGATGTCGTCGCCCTCGGGCAGCGTCAGCACGTCGTGGCCGCCCGGGACCCGCGGGCCCAGCCGGGCGTCCAGTTCCACCAGAGCACGCGCGCGTGCGAACTCGGTCGGGGTGAACGGCAGGTACGGCCGCTCCACGGTGATCACTCCGCCTTCCGGCGCCCGCAGGCGCATCACGGTGTCCTCCAGGACGCCCTCCACCGGCACGGTCTGCGCGCTCCGGCCGCTCTTGCCCGACGCGGCGGGCAGCGAGCGGATGGTGCACCGGCCGAGCAACTGCCGCAGCGCCAGGGGAAGTTCGGCGGCGTCCAGGGCGGTGCGGGTGGCCAGTCCCAGGACCCGGGTCGGCGCGTCCACCAGATCGTGGGCGTCGGCGCGTTCGATCCAGGTGCTGCTGCCGCCCGCCAGCGCCACCGCCCGGGTGATCTCGGCCGCGGCGAGGGCGCCCGGGGCCCGCAGCAGGAACTCGTCCACCGTTTCCACGCCGAGCGGGTGCGTCTGGAGGCTCAGGATGTCCACCCGGTGGCCGGCCAGCGCCGCGCAGAGCGCGGCCAGCGACCCCGGGGCGTCCTGCACGGTCGTCCGCATCCGCCAAAGGGCGCTCGCCCCGGTGACCTCGGTTGCCCCGGACGTGAGCTCGGACGGCCCGGTCTGCGGCTCCTCGGAGCGTGGCCGGGCGTCGGTATCGCTCGACGGCGGCGCGTGACCGTGGCGGCGTGCCCACCATGTGTGGAACCCGACCGTGGCGACGAGCACGGCCGCGGAGACCGCCAGCAGCGCCGGACCGTCGGGTCCGTGCCCCACCAGGTTCGCCACGCCGTCGGCCACCGCGACGGCGGTGAAGAGCGCGGCGAGTTCCACCACGTCCCGCCGCCAGTGATGCACCGGGCGTCCGCGCTTCAAGCGCGTCACTTCAGACATGTCTCGAGTCATGCGGCCACTGTGGACGAACGGTGTTGCGTGATCACGAACGCCTTGTGACTGACGGGTTAAGGCTGCTAATGCCCGTTTTGTTAAGTCTTCCACTTCTTCTACGATCACTATCCGAACCAGGAGTCACGACGGCGCCGCGCACCGGGGGATGACGCCGGTGCGCGGCACATGCTTTCGAGGGTACCGGGGCGCCGGACTACTGCCCGACCCGTCCCGGCTGGAGCACCTTCGTGAACAGCACGGTCCCGTCCTGCTCGCGCAGACGCACCGTCAACTCGCCGCTGTGGCCGTCGATGTCGACCTCGCCGAAGAACTGGTAGCCGCCGGCGGGCGACACGTTCGACGCGGTCGGCGCCTTCACGAACACCCGCTCCGGACCGAACGTGCCGTCCAGCGCGCTGGCCGGGAAGGCACCCGCGTTGAGCGGACCGGAGACGAACTCCCAGAACGGCTCGAAGTCGGTGAACGCGGCCCGAGACGGCTGGTAGTGCTGCGCCGAGGTGTGGTGCACATCGGCTGTCAGCCACACCGTGCCGGTGATCCGCCGGTGCTTGATGTACCGCAGCAGCTCGGCGAACTGCAGCTCACGGCCCAGCGGCGCGCCCGGGTCGCCCTGCGCGACGGCCTCGATGTTCGCCCTGCCCTCGGTGGCGTCCGGCACGACCAGCCCGAGGGGCATGTCGGCGGCGATCACCTTCCATACCGCGCGCGACCGCGACAGCTCCCGCTTGAGCCACTCCAGCTGCTCGGCGCCGAGGATGCCCTGCGGGTCCACGCTCTGGTCGTCGGGGGAGTTGGCGTTGCGGTACGTCCGCATGTCCAGCACGAACACGTCGAGCAACGGCCCGTGCCGCACGACCCGGTGGACGCGCCCCTCCTCGGCCCCCGGACGCAGGGTCGAGATCGGGTAGTACTCGCCGAACGCCCGCCGGGCGCGCGCCGCGAGCACGTCGACGCTCTTCTCGGTGTACCGGGGGTCGGAGTCGGTGATCACCTCGCCCGGGTACCAGTTGTTGCGCACCTCGTGGTCGTCCCACTGGATGATCGACGGCACCTGGGCGTTGAACCGGCGCAGGTTCTCGTCGAGCAGGTTGTAGCGGAAGTTGCCGCGGAACTCCGCGAGGGTCTCGGCGACCTTCGACTTCTCCTCGGTGGTGACGTTGCGCCAGAGGCTGCCGTCGGGCAGCGCCTGGGTCGCCGAGATCGGGCCGTCGGCGTAGATATTGTCCCCGCTGCACAGGAAGAAGTCGGGGTCGAGCTTGGCCATCGCGTCGTAGATGCGGTAGCCGCCGAGCTCGGGGTTGATGCCCCAGCCCTGGCCCGCGAGGTCCCCGGACCACAGGAAGCGCACCCCGCGCCGACGCCCGACGGGCACCGTGCGGAAGGTGCCGGTCACCGGCTCGCCGGTGCGCCGCGGGTCGTCCGGGTCGGCGAGCAGCACGCGGTAGTGGATCTGTTCGCCGGCCGGCAGCCCGTGCAGCCGGGTCGTGCCGGTGAAGTCGCTGCCGGCGCCCAGCAGGGGACCGTGCCGGCGGCGGGCGCCCCGGAACGACTCGGTGGCCGCCGTCTCGACGACCATCCGCGCCGGCCGGTCGGAGCGCACCCACACCAGCCCGGAGTCGGACGTCACGTCCCCGGTCTGCACACCCCAGCCCGCCTCGGGCCGCCCGGACAGGGCGAGCGCGGGCGCCGCGCCGACGGCGGCGGGCAGGGTCAGAGCCGCGGACGCGGCGAGCGAACCACGCAGGACGCTGCGGCGCCCGGGGAGCGGACGGTGTGACATGGAGGGGCCTCCTGGGACGGGAACCGGCCGGTGTGCACAGCCACAACTACGTGTGCGTCGCATCGCTCACGGAAACCGCAAGTGAACAACTGGCCGCCCGAACCGGCTCCTTCGGCCCCGCCCAGGGTCTCAGCGGCTGCCGTCGAGGATCACGCGGGCGACGAGCGCCGGGTCGTCGTTCATCGGGCAGTGGCCGCAGCCGGGCAGCCGCACCAGACGCGCGGCCGGGATGATCCGCTTGACGCGGACGCCCTGGCGGCGCACCAGCAGCCAGTCACGGGTGCCCCAGCCGACGGTGACCGGGACGCCGGGAAGGTCGTCGGTGAACCGGACGGTGGCGCCGGCCCGCAGGGTCTGGTCGAAGCCGGTGGCCTGGGCCAGAGCCAGCGTCTCGGCGACCACGGCCTCGGGTGAGCGGCGGCTCGGCCGGGCGTAGATGGTGCTGGTGAGGGCGGTCCGGCCGGCCGCCGTGCTCGCCAGCCGCTCGACGAGGGGCAGCGGCATCCGGCGGGAGATCTGCCGCATCGTGAGCAGGACGCCGAACGCGTAGCGCCGCTCGGCCTCCGACCAGAAGCCGGCCGGGGACAGCGCGGTGACGGTCCGTACGAGCTTCTCGCGGCCCAGCTCCAGGGCGAGCAGACCCCCGAGCGAGTTGCCCGCCACATGGGGGCGGTCCAGCTCCAGCGCCTCGCAGAAGGCGCCGAACACGCCGGCTGTCGTGGGCAGGTCGTAGGCGAGGCCCTCCGGCAGGGCGGGGGAGACGCCGAAGCCGGGCAGGTCGACGGCGATCACGTCCCGCTCGGCGGCCAGGATGTCCACCACCGGGTCCCAGGCCTGCCGGTGGTGGCCGATGCCGTGCAGCAGGAGCAGCGGCTCGCCCTTGCCCGCGCGCGCGTAGGACACGGTCACGGGCAGCGGACCACTGGGAGAGGGGACCGTGAAGGAGACGGTGGCGGACATGGGGGCTCCTCGTCTGGACTGGCGGCGGACGGCAGGCCGGTGGACGACAGCAGGCAGGACGACGTAGACAGCTTGTCAGCAATTACTACTGGCGGGTAGCCCCTGAAGGGTGAACCCGGTGAACCCGGTGAACCCGAGAACCCGGTGCACCCGGCCGGCTCAACGTGCCCTGCGCAGCTCCAGGTTGAAATCCGCGTGGCCGAAGCCCCGCATCAGGTCCAGCCACAGCGGCAGCCACATCTCCACGCTCCGCGCCGCCCGGATGCCGCCCAGGTCGAGCACCCGGTCGGCCGGCCAGCCGAACTCCCCGAGCAACGCCGTGACCTGTTCCTTCGCCTCCGCGTCCGCGCCGCACACGAAGATCTGGTGCTCGCCCGGCACGCGCGCGGGATCCACCATCACCTGGCAGTTGACGGTGTTGAGGGACTTCACCACGCGCGCGTGCGGGAACGCCCGCTGGATCTGCTCGCCGACGCTGTCCGACTCCACGGGGGACAGCCGCATCTCGCCGTCCTCGAACGCCAGCGGATTGGAGACGTCCACGACGATCTTCCCGTCGAGGTTGGCCGCCCCGGCGGCCTCCAGCGCGGCCAGCGAGGCCCGCCCGGCCACCGCGTTCACGACCGTCTCGCCAGCGGCGGCCGCCTCCGCGAACGTACCGGTGCCCGCCCCTTCGCCCGCTTCCCGCGCCCATTCCAGGGCCGCCGGATTGTCCGACGTGCGTGAACCCAGGACCACCGTGTGCCCCAGCTCCACGAGCTTTCGGCCCAGCGTGCGACCGACGTCGCCCGTACCCAGCACCGCATACCGCACAGCGGACCTCCCGTTTCCTCGGACCGGATCTTCGTCACGGTAATTCCCTCCGGGGCCGGAGCCCGCCTTTCGTGAACCGGGAGGTGCCGGAGTGTCACGAGAACACGCCTGTGCGAACGCCCCGTGAACGTTCTCGGGTCTGACGCCCGTCGCCCTTCAGAGGGATCGAGGATTGGTCTTGACCAAGGGTGGGGGTCGCCCTATGGTCGCAGAGAAGTACAACAACCTTTAATAAACAAGGGCGCGAAAAACGCCGCCGACCACGGCGATTGCGGAGGACAGGGTGGGGACCACGCAACTGGAATCGGTACCGGAACCGAAGTACTGGCATCTCAAGACCGTGCTCAGCGAGGCACTCGACTCCGAATTCACCGTGGGCGAGATCCTGCCCAATGAGCGCGACCTGGCAGCCCGCTTCGGCGTCGCCCGCGCGACGCTCCGACAGGCGCTCGAACAGCTCGAACTGGAAGGCCGGCTGCACCGCCGCCGAGGCGTCGGCACCACCGTGGCGCCGCCGCGAATGGGCGTCGCCGTCGGCACCGAGCAGCAGGTCTGGCCGGGCACGGGCGACGACGCCTGGCAGGCCGTCGACTGCACCCTCGCGGCTCCGCCCGCGGCCGTCGCCACGGCCCTGGAGACCGCACGCGACCAGGCCGTGCACGTGGTGCGCCGCTCCCGGGTCTCACACGGCCAGCCCGTCGCCGCGGAACTGCTCTACGTCCCCCGGACGTCGGTGCCCGACCTGACCGCGATCGACGCCCCGGCCGAGGCGGCACGCGCGCGTGCGGTGCTGCGCGAGCTTCAGCGCCTGGAACTCCAGGGCCAGGACCGAGCCGTGGAACTGGGCTCGGCCCGCGCGGACGACGCCAAGGAGCTCGACCGGCTCCCGGGCGCACCCGTCCTCGTCGTCACCACGCGCTTCTTCGCCGGGGGCCGCACCGCGGCGCTCTCCGTCGCGACGTACCGCGCGGACACCTGCCGGCTGACGTTCGGCGCGTCCGGCGGCGTGGAGATACACCACGGTCCGGAGCAGCAGGCCTCCTGACGCCCCGTCCGCCTCGGGCCGCGCACGGCAGGCTCCCTGAACAGCCCGCACCGGCCGCCCGAGCAGCGGACCCGCCCACCGCGCCCCGGAAACCTTTCCGGGGCGCGGCGCGTTCGTCGGCTGAGGGGCTGAGGGGCTGAGGGGCTGAGGGGCTGAGGGGCCACTGGCTCCGTTTGTTCCGGTGGCGCGCGGTGCGGGTCACCGCCGCGCCGTCACCGTCCCCTCCACCGCGAACAACTGCTCCTCCACATGATCGAGGGCGAGCCGCAGCGCCCCCGTGGCCACCGCCGCCTCACCGAGCAGCGACTGGACCACCTTCGGCGGTCGCAGACAATAGCGCTCCAGCTCCTGTCGCAACGGCTCCAGCACGCCGTCGAGACCGGCCGCCCAGCCGCCGACCACGACCAGCTCCGGGTCGAGGGCAAGGACCAGCGCGGCCACGTCGTGGACGAGCCGCTGGAGGAACCGGTCCACCGCCGCCCGGGCGCGCTGGTCACCCTCCCGGGCGTGCGCGAACACCTTCATGACCGCATGCTCGTCCAGCGGGTGCAGCGGCTCGTCCGTCGTGGACAGCAGCGTCTCCGGGGTCACCTCCCGGCCCAGCAGATGCAGCGCGCCGATCTCCCCGGCCGCCCCGCCGTACCCCCGGTGCAGCCGTCCCCCGATCAGCGAGCCGGCGCCCGGACTCAGCCCCGCCATCACGAACACGACATCGTCGGAGTCGGTCGCGGACCCCTTCCAGTGCTCGGCGACGGCCGCCGCGTTGGCGTCGTTCTCCACCAGCACCGGACACTTGAAGGAACGGCTCAGCCGCTCGCCCAGCCGCAGCCCGGTCCACTCGGGAAGCGCGGTGCCCAGCCGTATCGTGCCGTCCGCCTCGACGATCCCCGGTGTGCCGACCCCCACGGCCCGCAGCGAGCTGCGCGGGACACCGGCCCGGCGCAGCAGCTCGGCGACCGCGGTGCGCAGCCGCTCCAGCCGCTCGTCCGCCGAGGCTGTCTCGTCGACGTCCTTGGCCTGCGCGCCCAGCACCCGCCCGTCCAGGTCGGCCAGCAGCGCGGCCACCCGGTGCGAGCCGATCTCCAGACCCAGCAGATGCCCGGCCTCCGCCCGGAACCGGAACCGCCGCGCGGGCCGCCCCTGCCGCCGGGCGACACTGTCGTCGGCAGCCTGCTCCACGACGAGCCCCGCCTGGATCAGATCCTCGACGACCCCCTCGACGGTCGGCCGGGACAGCCCCGTCAGACGGGTGATCTCTGTGAGCGTCGCGCAGTCCGCGGCACGCAGCGCGTGCAGCACCACCGCGGAGTTGATCCTCCGCAGCAGCGAGGGATCCCCGCCGGTCAGTCGACCCAACGTCCGTCCTCCCAGCTCGTGCGCGTGTTTGGGCGGATCGTACTCGGCGGGACGGACCCGGGCGAGCACGGATCCGTACCGGAATCCACACCGAGGCCCGGCGTCCGCCGGCTCAGCCGGGCGCGACGAACCCCGACTCGTAGGCCGTGATCACCGCCTGGGTCCGATCGCGCGCCCCCAGTTTCATCAACACCGCGCTGACATGCGACTTGACCGTCTCGGTCCCGACGACGAGCCGTGCGGCGATCTCCGTGTTCGACAGCCCGCGCGTCATCAGCCGCAGCACCTCGGCCTCCCGCTCGGTCAGCCGCGCCCGGTCCAGGACGTCCCGCGCCGCCCGATTGCCGCCCCCGTCGCCGTACTCGGCGGCCAGCCGCCGCACCGACGCCGGGAACAGCAGCGACTCGCCCTCGGCGACCAGCCGCACCGCGTGCACGATCTCGGCGGGCCGGGCCCGCTTCAGCAGGAACCCGTCCGCGCCCGCGCGCAGCGCCTCGTACACGTACTCGTCGTTCTCGAACGTCGTCACGACCAGGATCTTCGGCGGCCCGTCCACCGTCCGCAGCACCGCGCGCGTGGCCTCGATGCCGTCCATCAGCGGCATGCGTACGTCCATGGCGACCACGTCCGGCCGCAGCTGCCGCACCAACGGGATCACCGCGGCCCCGTCGGCCGCCTCCCCGACGACCTCGATGTCGTCCTGAGCCTCCAACACGGCCCGCAGTCCGGCCCGGACCAGCGGTTCATCGTCGACGAGAAGCACGGTCACCGGCATCCGGTCAGCCTAGATCAACGCAGCGGCAGCTCCGCGCGTACCTGCCAGCCGTCCGCGTCCGCTCCCGTCGACGCCCGCCCGCCCAGCAGCGCCGCCCGCTCCCGTATGCCGCGCAGCCCGCTGCCCTGCCCGGGGCCGGGAACAGGTGCGGTGGGCGTCAGCGGGTTGCTGACCTCCAGGCGCAGGACGTCGTCGGCGACTCCGACACGGACCCGCACCGAAACGGCTCCCGCGTGCCGCAACACGTTGGTCAGCGCTTCCTGGAGGATGCGGTAGCCCTCGCGGGAGACCGGCCCCGGCACCGACTCCAGGGGCCCGGTCAGCTCGGCGTCGACCTTCGCCCCGGACACGCGTGCCGACTCCAGCAGACGATCGGCCTCGGTCAGCGTCGGTCTGCTGTTCGCCGGCCGCCCGGACTCACGCAGCACGCCCAGTACCCGCTCCAGATCCGTGAGGGCCGAGCGGCAGGTCTCCTCGATGGCGGCCAACGCCCGGTCGGTGAACCCCGGATCGCCCGCCGCCCGCGCCGCCCCCGCCTGGAGCACCGCCACCGTCAGCGCGTGCCCGATGGAGTCGTGCAGCTCCCGGGCCAGACGGTTGCGCTCCAGGAGTTGCTCGGTGCGTTCCTCCAGGGCGGCCAGCCGCTCGGCCGCGGACGGACCTAGCAGCCCGCGCGCGCAGACCGTGACCAACTCGCCCAGGCCCACGACGACGCCGTAGAGCGTGAGGAGGGGAAGGGGGACGAGCAGGGCGAACCACCAGTGCGGTGTCACCGACGGCAGGACGGACATGCCGTGCGGCACCCGACCGCCGGCGCCCGCGGCCAGGTCGTGGACCAGGACGGGCAGCCACACGCATCCGAACATCGACACCGCGCCCAGCGCCATCCGCACCTCGAGCCACAGCACGGTCCGCAGCCGGTCCCGCCAGGTCGCCGAGGCCGCCACGGAGAACCCGGGATCAGGGTCGCCGGGCAGCAGGAGCAGTCGCGCCTGCACCCCCTCGCCCGTCCGCACCGCCGGGATCAGCCCGACCGGGACGAGCAGCAGCGCGGGCACCCACGGCCGCGACGGGTCGATGAACATCCAGACGCTCACGACCAGCATCGGCACCCACAGGTGCAGCAGTCGTGTGTACGTCGTCCCCCGCAGCAGCGGGCGCAGTAAGCGGCCCATGCGGACATCGTGGCAGGCCCCACTGACAACGGGCCTCCCCCGAGCGGGGGAGCCTCTCTCCCCGGTCGGGGGAGGCCCGAGGCCCCCGCCGGTGACGAGAGTGGTGGCCATGAACAGCATCGACGTCCGCGACCTCACCAAGGAGTACGGCCCCCGGCGGGCCGTGGACCGGCTCACGTGCTCCGTGCTGCCCGGCCGGGTCACCGGCTTCCTCGGCCCCAACGGCGCAGGCAAGTCCACCACCCTGCGCCTCGTCCTGGGCCTGGACCGGCCGACCTCGGGCACCGCCACCGTCGGCGGCCGGGCCTACTCCACCCTCCGCGAACCCCTGCGCCACGTCGGCGCCTTGCTCGACGCGCAGGCCGCGCACGGCGCGCGCACGGGACGCGATCACCTGCTCGCCCTCGCGGTCGGCAACCGCATCCCCGCCCGCCGGGTCGACGAGGTGTTGGAGGAGACCGGGCTCGCCCCCGCCTCGCGGCACCGGGTGAAGACGTACTCCCTGGGCATGCGCCAGCGGCTCGGGATCGCCGCCGCCCTGCTCGGCGACCCCGAAGTCGTGCTGCTCGACGAGCCGTCCAACGGACTCGACCCCGAAGGAATCGTCTGGATCCGTGAGTTGCTGCGCCGGCTGGCCGGGGAGGGCCGCACCGTGCTCGTCTCCAGCCACCTCATGAACGAGACCGCGTCCTTCGCCGACCACCTCGTCGTGCTCGGCCGGGGCCGGCTGCTGGCCGACACCCCGATGCAGGACTTCATCGACGCGCGCGTGCAGCCCCGCGTCCGCATCCGGACGACCGACCCGCTCGCCCTCAAGAGCGCCCTTGCCCGGCACGGCCACGACGCCGTGGAACAGGCCGAGGGGCACTGGATCGTGCACCCCGCGCGCGTGGACGACATCGGCCGCCTTGTGTCGGACGCCGGCGTCCCCCTCCTCGAACTGACCTCGGAGGTGGGCACGCTGGAGCAGGCCTACCTCGACCTGACCGCTGCCGACGCCGAGTTCGCGGCCCCGCCCCGGAAGGCCTGACCATGGGATTCGCCCCTGCCCTCCACTCCGAGTGGATCAAGATCCGTACCCTGCGATCGCTGGTCGGCGGCCTGTGCGCGGTCCTGCTCGCCACCGTCGGGTTCTCCGCGCTGGCCGGAGTCGCCACAGCCACCGACGCCGACGACTTCGACCCGCTGTTCGCCGCGTTCTTCGGCGTGAACTTCGGGCAGATCGCGGCCGTCGCGTTCGGCACGACGGCGGTCTCCGCCGAGTTCCAGACCGGCACGTTGCGGGTGTCGCTGGCCGTGGTGCCGCAGCGGGGCCGGTGGTTCGCCGCCAAACTGACGGCGATCGCCCTGCCCGTCCTGGCCGTCGGTCTGACCACGGGCCTGGTGACCCTGGTCGTCGGCAGCGCGGTGCTGGGGGAGAAGGCCGCCGGGCTGAGCATGTCCGAGAGCCTGCGCGGTGTCGTCGGCTGCGCCGTCTACCTCACGCTGATGGCGCTCCTCGCCGCCGGTCTGACGGCCCTGCTGCGCAGCGGAGCAGCGGTGCTGAGCATCCTCGTCCCCTTCCTGCTGATCGTGTCCTTCGTCATCGGCGACCTGTCCGGCGACGTCGCGGACTTCCTGCCCGATCGCGCCGGTCAAGTGGCCCTCCGCACCCGGTGGGACGGCGTCCTGGGACCGTGGACGGGGCTCGCGGTGACCGCGGTGTGGGCGCTGGCGGCGGTCGCGGCGGGGGCGTGGCGGGTGCGGCGGCGGGACGCCTGAGCCCAGAGGTCTCAGCAGAGGCCTGAGCAGACGCCTGAACCGAGCCTGAGCCGAGCCTGGGCAAGGGAGCCGACTGACCCACCGCCAATTGTCAGTGGCGGCGGGTTTACTGGATCACATGGACATCGCGCGCTGCCTCGCCGCCGTCGACCTGCTGTGCACCCGGGAGTTCCCCGAGGATCAGGGCAGGACGGACCTGGGCCCGGGAGGCCCGGGATATCTCGTCGCCGAGTTACAGACCAGTGGCGACTTCTGGGAGGACGACGGCACGGAGCGGGAGGAGACGGAGGCACAGTACGAGGCCGACCGGGACGGTCTGGCGGAGCGGCTGACCGACCGCTGGGGACCGCCGCAGGTCATCAGCCTGGCGAGCACCCTGGCCCGCTCGATGGACGGCGAGGAGATATCCGAGCCCTGGGCCTGGCTCAGCGGTCATGTGCCGGACGTCCACCTGTGGCAATTGCCGGGCACGGCGCGCTGGGTGGCCCTGGGCGTCTCCCAGTGGGACAAAGAACTGCCCTTCGAGCTCCTCGCGATCGTGACGGAGACGGATCCGCCCTGAGGACTGAGGAGGAAGGACTGAGGAGCGAGGCCTGGAGGCCTGAGGACCGGGCGCCGAGCGCTCAGCCCTCCGCCGCGACCCGCAGTCGCGCGTACTCCTCCGCCATCGTCGCCGCCGTCCAATGCGCGTTCAGTCCGCTGGGGTTCGGCAGCACCCAGACGCGTGTGTCCCCGATGAGCCGCTCCTGCGGACCCATCTTGGCCTTGCGGTCGTCGAAGGCCGCCCGGTAGGCCGTCACGCCCACCACCGCCAGCCAGCGGGGCTTCAGCCGCGTGACCTTCTCCGCCAGCAGTCGCCCGCCGTCCCGGTACTCCTGAGCCGTGAGCTCGTCGGCCCGGGCGGTCGCCCGTGCCACCACGTTCGTGATGCCGAGGCCGTGGGCCGGCAGGTCCTGCTGCTCCGCCGGTCTCATCAGCCTCGGCGTGAAGCCGGAGAGGTGCAGTACCGGCCAGAAGCGGTTGCCGGGGCGGGCGAAGTGGTGGCCGGTCGCCGCCGTCATCAGGCCCGGGTTGATGCCGCAGAACAGCACGCGGAGGCCGCCCGCGACGACGTCCGGTACGAGTCGGTCGCGGGCGGCCTCCAGCTCTGCCTTGGTGAAGCGGGTCAGAGGATCGCTCCGGGGGTGTAGCCGGCGGCCTCCGGCCGCTGCTTCACGATCTCCTCGACCCGGCCGACGACGATGGCCACCTGGGCGGCCGCGGCGCCCGTGAACGACAGCTTGTCGGCCATCAGCGCGTCCAACTGGGCGCGGTCGAGCGGGAGCCGCTCGTCGGCGGCCAGCTTGTCCAGCAGCTCGTTGCGCTCGGCGCCCTGCTCGCGCATCGCCAGCGCCGAGGCCACCGCGTTCTCCTTGATCGCCTCGTGGGCCACCTCGCGGCCGACACCTGCGCGCACCGCGCCCATCAACACCTTGGTGGTGGCGAGGAAGGGGAGGTAGCGGTCCAGTTCGCGGGCTACCACCGCCGGGAACGCGCCGAACTCGTCCAGCACCGTCAGGAACGTCTCCAGCAGACCGTCGAGCGCGAAGAACGCGTCCGGCAGCGCGACGCGGCGCACCACCGAGCAGGACACATCGCCCTCGTTCCACTGGTCGCCGGCCAGTTCGCCGGTCATCGACGCGTACCCGCGCAGGATGACCATCAAGCCGTTGACGCGCTCGCAGGAGCGGGTGTTCATCTTGTGCGGCATCGCCGAGGAGCCGACCTGGCCCGGCTTGAAGCCCTCGGTCACCAGCTCGTGCCCGGCCATCAGCCGGATCGTCTTCGCCAGCGAGGAGGGGGCCCCCGCGAGCTGCACCAGCGCGGTGACGACCTCGTAGTCCAGCGAGCGCGGGTAGACCTGGCCCACGGACGTGAACGCCTGCGAGAAGCCGAGGTGACCGGCGATCCGGTCCTCCAGCTCGGCCAGCTTCGCGGCGTCGCCGCCCAGCAGGTCCAGCATGTCCTGCGCCGTGCCGACCGGGCCCTTGATGCCGCGCAGCGGGTAGCGGCCGAGCAGCTCCTCGACCCGGCCGTACGCCACGAGCAGCTCGTCGGCCGCCGTCGCGAACCGCTTGCCCAGGGTGGTGGCCTGCGCGGCCACGTTGTGCGAGCGGCCGGCCATGACCAGCTCGCCGTACTCGCCGGCCAGCCTGCCCAGACGCGCCAGCACGGCCACCGTACGGTCGCGGACCAGCTCCAGCGACAGCCGGATCTGCAACTGCTCGACGTTCTCCGTCAGGTCGCGGGACGTCATGCCCTTGTGGACCTGCTCATGACCGGCGAGGTCGTTGAACTCCTCGATGCGGGCCTTCACGTCGTGCCGCGTGACCTTCTCGCGCTCGGCGATGGAGGCCAGGTCGACGGTGTCGAGGACACGCTCGTAGTCGGCGATCGCCGCGTCCGGCACCTCGATCCCGAGGTCCTTCTGGGCCCGCAGCACGGCGAGCCAGAGCTGACGCTCCAGCTTCACCTTGTGCTCGGGGGACCAGAGCGTGGCGAGCTCGGCGGAGGCGTAGCGTCCGGCGAGGACGTTGGGGATGCGGGGCTTGGCGGGAGCGGCAGTCACGTGTACGGATTCTACTGGCGATTCGTGCAGGCCAGCGCCACAGTCCCGTTCGGCGGAACCTACGAGACCGGCGTCACCCCGCCGTGGTTCCGCTTCGGGGTGTCGCGGGCGAAGGGGTCGCAGAGCGGGTACCGGGGCAGCTCCCGGCCTCCCGGGGTCAGCGGCGGCGCGCCACGGCAAGGAGGCGGCGGCAGACGGCACCGAGCCCGGCCGCCTGATCTTTGAGTACGACGACCTCTTGGCCGTTGCGGCGGAGCTGTCTCAACTCACTTCGCCGCGACCGTACCTCCTTGCACACACAGCTCTGTCCAAACCGGGGTCCATCGCCGGTGTGATGTGGCAGTATCCGCTGACATGTCTCCGTCACTCAGGTGCTCGCCCAGATCCGGTCGTCGTCTGTTCATCGTGTTGTTCATGCTGTTCGCGGCACTCGGCGGCGGTATGAATGATGCGGGCGCGGCGCCCGGACAGGGATTATCCACGGCCGCCGCGACGCCCGATCGCGCTCGCTACGACGTGGTCCTGCGATCCGACGCCGACGGCAGCCACTGGACGGGACGGCAGCGGGTGTCGTTCCGGAACGGATCCGATCAGCCTCTGCGCGAGGTGTACCTACGTCTGTGGGGCAACGGCGAGGACAAGTGCGGTACGCCCGCTGCGCCCTCTCCCGTCACGGTGACGAGGGTACGCGGTGGCACACCGAGCCATCTCGGTGTGAACTGCACGGCTCTGCGTATAGCACTGCCGAGGCCGCTCGCGCGCGACATGCGGACGTCCATCGCCTTCGACGTCTCGATCACTGTGCCGGACCGTAATGCCCGCTTCGGCCACGATGGCGCCTACCGCTTCCTCGGCAACGCGCTGCCGGTGCTCGCCGTGCATGACGCGAAGCGGTGGCATCTCGACCCCTACGTGTCGGTCGGAGAGAGCTTCTACGCGCTGACCAGCGACTTCCGTGTCCGACTCGACCACCCGTCGTCCCTGAAGGTGCCGGCGACCGGCCGCAGCCGAACGTTCCCCGGCCGCGCCGGCCGTACGGTCACGCTCAGCGTCGCGGAGCGAGTGCGGGACTTCGCCTGGGCGGCGGGCCCGTTTCGCATGGCGACCGATACCACGGCAGGGGGCGTGCTCGTGAGGTCGTACTGGGCGCCCGACACCCCTGACGCGGGCGTACGCGCCAACCGCGTGGACGCTGCCGCCGCGATCGACCGGTTCGGCCGGGAGTTCGGCCGTTACCCGTACGACGAGATCGACCTCGTGATGACCAGCCAGTTCGGCGGCGGCATGGAGTATCCCGGCCTCGTCCTCCTCGGCACCACCGAAGAAGGCGGCGCCGCCGTCCACGAGGTGGCGCACCAGTGGTGGTACGGCATCGTCGGCAACGACGAGTACTCCTCACCGTGGCTGGACGAAAGCTTCGCTCAGTACGCCAATGCCCGCTTCTACGGCTGGGACACCCGCGACTGCTGGTCGGAGGTCTACTGGCCCGACGACAACATCTCGCTGACCGGCTCCATGGCCTACTGGTCGCAGCACCCCGGCACGTATCACCTCATCTACTCAGCCGGGCCCTGCGTCCTGGCCGATCTGGAACGCACACTCGGTTCCGGCACCATGGCCCGACTGCTCAAGCGGTACGCCCAGGACCATTGGTACGGCGTCTCCACCACCGCTGACTTCAAGAAGGCCGCCCAGTCCATGACGGACAAGGACCTCGCCCCCTTCTGGGAGGCACACCACATCTGGTGACGTCGTGTTGCGTGCTCGCGCCCGTCGACGCAATTGATCGTGGCCCCCGTGCAGCGCTGCGCGACGTCGAGACCGGCCGGCCGGCAGAGCGCCGAGAGTTCCTCGGGAAAGAAGCAGCGCATGCTGACGTTCTCGGTGCGTACGCACACGCCGTCGCGTAGGTGGTCCAGCGTGAAGCGCAGCACTTGGGCGGCGGCGTCGGAGCTGGTCGTCGCTCGCACGTCGAGCCTCGCCCCGGTCCGCGACCGACTTGTGGTGGTGGGGCGACTCGGGGAGCCGGCACGGCCTGGCCATGCCGGGGTTGAACACGTCCGGGATTCAGGGTCCCGCCTGGGCGCAGCACGTTTCGCGCCGAGGCGAGGCCCCGCATCCCCGACGTCCTCGCCGGACGCTACGCCTTCGCCGAGCTCGTCACGCCGAAAGCGTCAGCAAGGCTGGTCAGGATGGAGCCGGACCACCTGCTCTCCCCGAACACGCTGACCGGCATGGCGAGCACGCCGCACTCACGCCGAAGCGTCTCCGCCGGGATTCCAACCGGGAAGAAATAGTTGCCGGGGCACGTCCGGCTCGCCGTGGGAATCGCCTCGAGCACGTCGGCCGGCAACCGTTCGAACAGCCGCTCAGCCCGTGCGGCCAGTTCGTCGACGACCTGCCGGGGCACGTCGCTGTGCTCGGTGAGCAGGCGGTCGGCGAGCCTCAGCTGAGTCGGCGTCGGCGGATCCGCCCGGAACGCTTCGGCCAATTCGGCGTGCGTCGGACCCAGCAGGACCACGCCGAACGTGCGTGGCCACAGCCATCCCTTGGTGACCGAATGCAGCAGGACCGCGCGACCGGTGTCCAGCAATCGCCGTGTGCCGGCAGCGAACGGGGTTCCCAGGTCGTAGACGCTGTCGATCAGCAGGCGGCGGCGTGGTGATTCCCGCAACCACGACATCACCGCGGCACACTCGGCATCGGACAGGTAACGGCCGAGCGGCTTGCTGGGGTTGGCGAGCAGCAGGTATTCGGGCCGGTCGTCCGCCGGCGATCTCGGCAGGGCCGGCGCCGGCAGCGTCGGGTAGGACGCGGGCGCCAGGCCCGCGGCGCGGGCCAGCTCGAAGTAGACCGGGTACACGTCGCCGGGCAGCCACAACCGCGCATGCACGGCGCGCAGCCGCTGGAACACCACACCGAGCCCGTGCCGGACCCCGCGACAGACCATGGCGTGGCCGGACCACTCCTGCGGCAGCTCGAAGCGCCGCAGCCAGGCACGGGCGAGATCGCACCGGTGCACCGTACTCATGTCGGTCGGCGGTTCCGGTCGCATCGGAGCAAGCGCCCGGTACACGTTGGTCTCGGCGGCGTCCAGAAGCGACGAGGAAGCACTGAGCCGGTGCTGCCGGAATTCCTGGAACTCCTCGAACCTCATGCCGCTGCGCCTTCCGGCACGATCTCGCTGGCCCGGTCTTCCAGGGAGGCGTAGCAGCGTCCGTCGGCCATGACGTTCCAACTGCGCGCGATCCCGCTGGTGCGCTCCCAGAGCAGGCTGGGCTCGGTGTAAGCGGCGATCCGCATCGGTCGTCCGTCCCAGCTGCCGTGGTAGACCGGCGCGCCCCAGGGCAGGCGGCTCGCCAGCTCGAAGCCGTGCTGCTCGGCGAACCGGGTGACGACGGACAGCGAAACCTGGTGCTCTCGGCTCCACACGTTGGCGGCGCGGTCGAAGTAGAGCGACTCGGTGCTGGTGGATACGTAAAGCTCTTTGAAGCAGACTTCCTCGACACCGAGAGACGCGGCCCACGAAAGGTAGTCGGCGACCTCGGCCGCGTCGGCGACGCCGCCGTGCTGGAGGACGCAGATCAGCCTCATCCGCAGCCCCGGCCAGCGGTCGCGTTCCACGCGCCAGGTGTCGATCACAGAGCTCACCGGCGTGCGCAGCATCATCAGCCGCTCGCTGACGGCGTCGTCCTGATGGTGCCGGGAGACCGCCAGCACGCTCAGGCCCGCGGCGCTCAGGGCTGCGAGGCGGTCGGCCCGGTCGGCGTGCCGGCCTTTCGCCAGGGTGTGCGCGTTGGTGATCAGGACGACCTTCGGGAAGGCCGCGGAGCAGGCGGACACCAGTCGCAGCTGTTGTTCGAACGGTATGAGCGTGGGCTCCCCGCCGCCGGTGATCACCGCACGCTCGGCACCCGCCGCACGGGCGCGCTCCAGCCACTGGGCCACCGCGTCCCACGGGACCCGTGCCGGCGCCTGGTCGCTGGAGATCGAAGCCGAGGAGAAGCAGAACGAACACCGGGCCTGGCAGGCGGAGGCGACCGGCAGAAGCGACACCGAGCGCGGTCGCGTGTCGGCGTAGCGACCCTGTGCCGAGCCATGCAGGCGCAGGGAGGCCGCCATCGCATCCTCGACGGTCGTCGGGCGCAAAGTGAACTCGTCGCCTGCTTGGTCGAGTTCGTGGACTGCTGACAACCGGATGCGAGCCTCGTGCAGTTCCATGCCGAGGCCGGTCGACACGTTGGGCGCCAGCTTGTCGGGGTCCACCATGGTCTCCAGCACCAACAGCCGGTCGCCCGCTATGGCCAGACGGTCCAGCAGTCGTCGCGCCTTGGCGATGCCGATTCCCAACTCCGCACGGGTCAGCAGGTGGAACCGGTCGGGATAGGTACTCTCCGGAATCCCCGCCTTACCGTAAGCGAACGCGTACTTGTCGAAGCCCTTCGCGAAGTTCGACAGCACGATGACGTGGAAGCGCTGGTCGCTGTGGTTCATCCCGTCATCATGCATGAACGGGCCCGGACGACATGGGCCGAGCTGCAGGCGGAACGCGGTGTCCCGATCCGATCCGTCGTCAACGACACGCCCCGCCCTGTCGCGGTCCCGTCCGTACCGCCCCCGGCGGCAGCGTCAATCCCACGAACGGAGCATCGAACAACCCGCCGTCGCGTACGTGAACAACCGGCTGTAGTACTAGGTGCGCTTGAGTGTGGGCATGAGGCGGAGGGCGTTGTCACGGTTGATGCCGCGGCGTTGGCGGTTGGTGAGGACGGAGTCGGTCTCGATGGCCGGCACCGTGAAGCCGGTGATGATGTCGGCGGAGGCGGCCGGCCAGTCGGTGCCGAAGAGGATCCGGTCGGCACCGGCGGTGGCCACCAGAGTGCCCGAGGGGGCCAGCGGGCCCGCTGTGTCGTAGTAGAAGCGGTGGAGATAGTCCTCTACACGGGCAGCATCGAGGGGTGGGGTGCAGAAGCTGCCGAAGGCCTTCATGCGGGTGGCGATCTGAGGGAGGAACCCGCCGGCGTGTGGCAGGACGACTGACAGGTGCGGGTAGCGGTCCAGTGTCCTGGTACGGATCAGGTTCACGGCGGCACGCGTGGAATCCAGCAGGAAATCGCACATGAAGTTCGGAATTCCGGGGACGGTGGGCACGCCGGGTGGTCCGCCCGGGAGGTCGAGCGGGTGGGTGAAAAGGACCGTGGCGCGTTCGTCGAGTTCTGCGAGGAAGCGGTCGTAGGAGGGATCACCGAGGTAGATGCCGTTGTAGTTGGCTTTCACGCTGACTCCAACGGCACCGAGCTTGTCGAAAGCGTGTTGGAGAGCCCACGTGGTCACGTCGGGATGGTCCAGGACAGCGGGGCCGAGGATCGCGAAACGGCCCGGGTGCGCGGCCACCAGGTCGGCCAGCGCCTCGAAGACGACAGTGAGGCCTTCCCTGGCCTGCGCGGCGGAGCGGTACCGGTCCTGCATGGTCGGGTTGAGGACTGCGGTTGCGATGCCCACCCGGTCCATCAGCGCGAGAGTGGAGTCCAGATCCCAGCGCGCCCACCACGGCAGTTCCTGCCGCCGCACCAGGCCCTCGCGCTCGGCCCAGTCGACCCATGCCGGAGCGGTGAAATGGTGGTGGACGTCAATCCTTGCCCGGTCGGCGTCGGCACCGCTCTGGGAGCCCTGCGGCACCGCTTCCTCCCTGGCCAGAGCACTGGACCCGCCTGTCGCGGCGACGGTGGTCGCCACCGCTCCACCGGCGATCAGCAGACTGCGCCGACTCATGGCCTCGGTCGATTCCGGCATCCGCGTATCCCATCCGTAGTCCCAGCTTGCTGCACCACGATGGCCCGGCGACCGGTCTGCGATCAGCACGGCGTGCCCTGTTCGAGGCCGGTTACCTCGGACGGACGCGGTCCAGAGGGTGGGGGCCTGGCCCGTTCCCGCCGTCGTCCGGCTTCTGGGACGGGCGCCGAGTGCAGACGCCGATGGGGAGGGCGTCGTGCACGGCATCGATACAGATCCACCTGTACTGGCTCACGCCCTGGACGGAGCGGGTGATATGGCCGCAACGCATCGCGGACGGCGCGCGAGGGTCGGGCTGCGGCAGCTGGCCCGCGCCCGGGAAGTGGCAAGGAAGTCCGAATCGGCTTCCGACTGACGGATCTTCCCGAGCTGGGTGTGTTCTCCTTCGGGTCCCTCGTGGGAACTCGCTGCCGAGCTACCCGCGTTGGCTGCTGCCCTGGACGTGGCGGCTGTTCCGGCCTTGGGTGTGCCGCGATGTGAACTGGTGGAGTTCATCACACGGTGAGGCTCCGCGTTCAATCGATGCATGGCATTCGGGCGAGGCTCCGGGTCAGGGCCCTACCCGTCGCCAGTCCGTCACAGGGCCGGGGTTTGTGTGGTCCACAGGGGTGACCCAGAAGGCTTTGCCCAGCTCAGCACTGAACTGGGCGCCTGTCCGGCCGTCGCCCGAGGAACGGCCGGTCAGGCGGCGGCCGATCCAGGGCAGCAGGTACTGCCGGGTGAACCGGGCGTCCGCGACGCGCCGGGCGGTCCAGCCCGGGGGCGGCGTCGCCGGCATCGGGGTGTGCCACTCGGTGTCCTCGGGGTCGTGCCCGAGGGTCTGCCAGACCGCCTCGGCGACCCGGCGGTGGCCCTCCGCCGTCAGGTGCAGCCGGTCGACGTCCCACATCCGTGGATCGCCGAGCGACTCTGCGCCGTACAGGTCGACGACGAGCGTGCCGTGCCGTCCCGCCAGCTCCTCCACGCACACGAACAGCTCTTCCATCCGGGGACGGAACCGCTCCAGGACGGGACCCTGCCGGCCCGGGCTGCGCATCAGCACCAGCTGTTTGCAGGACGGGGCGAGCTGCTCCACGGCCTCCGTCAGCAGATCCTTCACCCGGACCATGTCGCACTTGGGGCGCAGGGTGTCGTTGAGACCGCCGACCAGCGTGATCACGTCCGCGCCCATGGCGGCGGCGACCGGCACCTGTTCCTCGACGATCTGCGAGATCAGCTTGCCGCGCACCGCCAGGTTGGCGTACCGGAAACCGGGGGCGGAGGCAGCCATCCGGCCCGCGAGCAGGTCGGCCCAACCGCGGTAGGTGCCGTCGGGCAGCAGGTCCGACATGCCCTCGGTGAAGGAGTCGCCGACCGCGACCAGGCTGGTGTGCGTCGGGTCCGGGTGCGGCGGGTTCGTGTGTATGGGGTTCGTCTCCATGGCGACACAGATGGTAGCCCGAGTCCCATACCCGGCGGTCGGTCGGCCTGCCTCCCGGCGACGGGCATGGCGACGGGCATGGCGACGGGCATGGCGACGGGCACGGCAGCGGGCTCGGGAGCGGGCTCGGGAGTCGGTTCGCGCAGTCGGCTACGCCTGCTGCCCGAACAGCTCCCGCAGCACGTCCTCCATGGTCACCACCCCGGCCAGGCGGCCGTCCGAGCCGAGCACGGCCGCCAGGTGCGTCCGGCTGCCGCGCATCGCGGTGAGGACGTCGTCCAGCGGTGTCGCCCCCCGTACGCGCGCGATGGGCCGCATGTCCCGCACCGGGAACGGCATGTCCCTCGGTGAGGTGTCCAGCGCGTCCTTCACATGCAGATAGCCGACGATCCGGCGTCCCTCGTCCACCACGGGGAAGCGGGAGAACCCGGACTCGGCCGCCAGCCGCTCCAACTCCTCCGGAGTGACGCCCACGCGCGCGTAGACGACGCGTTCCAGCGGCAGGACGACGTCCCGCACCGGGCGGCGGCCCAGCTCCAGGGCGTCGTGCAGCCGCTCCTGGGCGCGGTCGTCGATCAGGCCCGCCTCGCCGGCGTCCCGGACGATCTGCGCGAGCTCGGCGTCCGAGAAGGTGGCCGTGACCTCGTCCTTGGTCTCGATCCGCATGAGCTTCAGCAGCCCGTTCGCGAAGGCGTTGATCGTGAAGATCACCGGGCGCAGCCCCCGGGCCAGCGTGACCAGCGGCGGGCCCAGCAGCAGGGCGCTGCGCACCGGCTCCGCGAGCGCGATGTTCTTCGGCACCATCTCGCCGAGCAGCATGTGCAGGTAGGTGGCGAGGGCCAGCGCGATCACGAAGGAGACGGCGTGGCCGACGCCCTCGGGCACGCCCACCGCGTGGAACACCGGCTCGAGCAGGTGTGCGATGGCCGGTTCGGCGACCACGCCGAGGATCAGCGTGCACAGGGTGATGCCGAGCTGCGCGGCCGCCATCAGCGCGGAGACGTGCTGGAGACCCCACAGCACGCTGTCGGCGCGCCGGTCGCCGCGCTCGGCGTGCGGCTCGATCTGGGAGCGGCGTACGGAGATCAGCGCGAACTCGGCGCCGACGAAGAACGCGTTGACGACGAGGGTCGCCAGTGCGATGAGCAACTGGACGGCGATCATCGGTCCGCCCCTTCCACGTGGTTGTCGGTGGCGGGCGGCGCGTGCAGCAGCACGCGCGCGGCCCGGCGGCCGGAGGCGTCGACGACGTCCATGCGCCAGCCGGCCACCTCGACGGTGTCGCCCGCGGCCGGTATCCGGCCCAGCTCGGCGGCGACCAGGCCGGCGAGCGTCTCGTACGGCCCCTCGGGGGCGTGCAGGCCCACGCGCGCGAGCTGGTCGGTGCGGGCTGCGCCGTCGGCCGAGTACAGGGCGCGGCCGTCGTCGTCCGTGCCCGCGGGCGCGAGGTCGGGCGTCTCGTGCGGGTCGTGCTCGTCGCGGACCTCGCCGACGACCTCCTCGACGATGTCCTCCAGCGTCGCCACGCCCGCGGTGCCGCCGTACTCGTCGATGATCACGGCCATGGTCCGCTTGCCGGACAGCCGGTCGAGCAGCCGGTCCACGGTGAGCGACTCGGGGACGAGGAGGGGTTCGCGCAGGATCTCCGAGACGGGCACGCGCGCGCGTCGCTCGGCGGGGATCGCCAGCGCGTCCTTGATGTGCGCGGTGCCGACCACCGAGTCGAGGTTGCCGCGGTACACGGGGAAGCGGGACAGGCCGCTCGCCCGGGTCGCGTTCGCCACGTCCTCGCAGGTCGCCGACGCGTCCAGGGCCATGACCTGCACGCGCGGGGTCATCACGTTCTCCGCGGTCAGGTCGGCCAGGTTCAGCGTGCGCACGAACAGCTCGGCGGTGTCCGCCTCCAGGGCGCCCGCCTTCGCGGAGTGCCGGGCCAGCGCCGCGAGTTCCTGCGGGCCGCGCGCGGCCGCGAGCTCCTCCGTGGGCTCCACGCCGAAGCGGCGCACGATGAGGTTCGCGGTGTCGTTGAGATGGCTGATGAACGGCCGGAAGGCGGCGCTGAACCAGCGCTGGGCGTTGCCGACGCCCTTGGCCACCGCCAGCGGGGAGGAGATCGCCCAGTTCTTGGGCACGAGTTCGCCGACGACCATCAGGAACACGGTCGACAGGGCCGTGCCCAGCACCAGCGCGACGGAACCGGACGTGCTGCTCGACAGTCCGAGCGACTCCAGCGGCCCGGCGATCAGCTTGGCGATCGACGGCTCGGACAGCATGCCGACCACCAGATTGGTGACGGTGATGCCGAGCTGGGCGCCGGAGAGCTGGAAGGTCAGGTTCCGTACCGCCTTGAGGGCCCCGGACGCGCCGCGCTCGCCGCGTTCCACCGCCCGTTCCAGTTCGCTGCGCTCGACGGTGGTCAACGAGAACTCGGCGGCGACGAAGGCGCCGCACGCGAACGACAGCAGGATCGCCACCAGGAGCAGCAGTACTTCGGTCATCGGGTCACCTCCGTCCCAGGATCGGGCAGGGCGGGAAGGAGCGCGCGATGTCGGTTACGGGTACTGGGAGGCTCGCCCATGGGCGGACGCTCACACCTTTCATGAAGTCATTGAGGGCTGTGTGGATCATCCACGCAGCCCCCCAATGGTAAAGGATCGGCAAAGGTGCCTTCGATCGGCCCCGGGCCGACCGGTGAAGTCAGTCGGTGATCACGAGGGGAGCGGCTTCACCCAGCGCCGCCACTTCTCCTCCGGCGCGTACCCCGCCGCCCGCCAGGCATGGTGCGCCGTCTCGTTGCGGGTGAGCACCATCGCGTCGCCGCGGCGCCCGCCCAGCCGCACGAACCGCTCCTCCGCGGCGGCCAGCAGCGCCGACCCGATGCCCTGGCGGCGGCGCTCCGGGTGCACCGCCAGCCGGTACAGATGACACCGCCACCCGTCGAACCCGGCGATCACCGTCCCGACGAGCTCGCCGCCGTGCTCGGCCAGGATCAGCGCCTCGGGGTCCCGGGCGACGAGCCGCTCCGCTCCACCGCGGTCGTCGCTGATGCTCGTGCCCTCGGCGGCGGTCTTCCAGAAGGCGAGGACGGTGTCCAGGTCGTCGGGCGTCGCGGCCCGTATCCGCAGATCAGACATGCGGCGATCCCATCACGGACCGCGCGCTCGGGCCTGGAGCTCCAGAGTTCGGACGGTCGGCGCCCCGAGCGGCCCGGCGACGAGCGCTGCGCGACCGGGGGTCGTCACTCGTGCGCGATGGCCGCCAGCACGTTCATCCGGGACGCCCGCAGGGCCGGCAGCAGCGCCGCGACGACGCCGACGACCGCGGAGCCCACGACGACCGCGACGAGCGTGCCCCACGGGACGGCGAGGGCCTTCATGCCCTGCAAGGCCAGCACCTGCTGTATGCACACGCCCCACACCAGCCCGAGCGCCAGCCCCAGCACCGCGCCGAACACCGCGATGACCACCGACTCCAGCCGGATCATCCGGCGCAACTGCCGCCGGGCCAGCCCGATGGCGCGCAGCAGCCCGATCTCCCGGGTCCGCTCCACCACCGACAGCGCCAGGGTGTTGACCACGCCGAGCACCGCGATCACGATCGCGAGTCCGAGCAGCGCGTACACCAGGTACAGCAGGACGGCGATCTGGTCGTGCACCAGCTTCTTGTAGTCGGCCTGGTCACGGGCCTGTACCTGCGGGTACGCGTCGAGGGTCTTGTCGAGCCGGGGGCGCAACTGGTCGGCCGTCGTGCCGGAGGCCGCGTTCACGTACAGCGCGGAGTCCTGCCCGCCCGGCACGTACTTCTCGACGGTCGCGATCCCGAAGAGCAGCCCGCCCTCGGTGCCGAACCCGTCGGCCGCGTCCTGGTCGGAGAGCGCGCCGACCTTCAGCGACGTCGTCCGGCCGCCGGGGAACTCCACCGGCAGCACGGTGCCGAGCTTCACGCCGTGGTCCTTCGCGAAGTCGACGTCCATGCCCATGGCGCCCGCGGCCAGCGCCGCCGCCGTGTCGCCCTCGGCGTACGTGACGCGCGCGACGTCGTCGACCTGGTCGTCGTAGCCGGTGGCGGTCGTCTCGACGCGCTTGCCGTCGGGCAGCCGTACGGCGATCGGCGCGAACCGCTGGCGGACGACGAGGCCGACGCCCTCGGTGTCGCGCACCGCGTCCGTGACCTCCGCGGAGAACGGGGTGAAGTTGGCGTTCTGGACGACGAAGTCGGCGCCCAGCGTTTTGTCGATCTGCTCGTCGAACGACTTGGACATCGAGGCGCTGGCCACCGACATCCCGCCCACCAGGGCGAGGCCCACCATCAGCGCGGCCGCCGTGGCGCCCGTGCGGCGCGGGTTGCGCAGGGCGTTGCGCTGGCTCATCCGGCCGACCGGCCCGAACAGCGCGGGGAAGGCACCGCCGAGGACGCGGATCACGGGGCGGACCAGGATCGGGCCCGCGATGACGGTGGCGATGAGCGTGAGGACCACGCCCAGCCCGAGCAGGGAGGCCGCGGACGCCGTCTTCGACGAGGTCACGCAGCCGACGAGCGCGGCCGCGCCGAGCGCCCCGACGACCGTGCCCACCACGGCGCGCATCCTCAGCGGCCGGCCGACCCCGGCGATGTCCGCGTCCGCGAGGGCCGCCATCGGCGACACGGTCGCCGCGCGCCGGGCCGGGAGGTAGGCCGCCACGAAGGTGACGCCGACGCCCACGACGTAGGACGCCACCGGGGTCGCCCAGCCGACGACCATCTCCGTGGTCTTCAGGTTCATGCCGAACGCGCTCATCAGCTTGATCAGCCCGGCCGCGAGACCGATGCCGGCGGCGAGGCCCAGCGTGGAGCCGACCAGCCCGAGCAGTACCGCCTCGGTCAGCACCGAGCGGCGCACCTGCCGGCGGTCCGCGCCCAGGGCGCGCAGCAGTCCCAGCTCACGGGTGCGCTGGGCGATCAGCATCGAGAACGTGTTGACGATCAGGAACACGCCGACCAGCACGGCGATCCCGGCGAAGCCGAGCATCACGTACTTGATGACGTCGAGGAACCCGCCCAGCGCCTCCGCCGACGACTCCGCCTGCTCGTCGGCGGTCTTCACCTCGTACGCGCCGGAGGAAGCCTCGGAGCCGAGCGTGGCGGCGACGCGCTGCTTGAGCACCGCGTCGCTCACCCCCTGCGCCGCGTCGACGGAGATGCTCGTGGCCTTGTCCGCCGACCCCAGGAGCTGCCCGGCGGCGGTCTTGGGGTCCAGGAAGACCAGGGCCGCGCCCGGGTTGGTGGTGGTGAAGGTGGCGATCCCGACGATCTCCGCCTTGAACGAGCCCGGCTGGGCCATCACGGTGAGGGTGTCGCCGATCTTCACATGCTTCTTGTCGGCGGTGTCGGCGTCGAGCATCGCCTCGCCGGCGCCGCGCGGAGCGTGGCCGGAGGTGAGCTTCACCGGGCTGCGGTCGGTGACGTACCAGTCCGTGGCGATGGTGGGCGCGCCCGTGGTCGGCCCGACGGACTTGTTGTCGCTGTCGACGACCGTGATGTTCTCCACGCTCACGTCGGCGTGGGTCGACTCGACCCCGTCCACCCGGGCCAGCTGCCCGGCGAGGGAGGCGGGGACGGTCTGGACCGCGCCGGACGGCACGGACGAGCTCAGGTCGTCCCTGGGCTCGACCGTGACGTCCGCCGACGTGGACGCGAAGAGGCGGTCGAAGGTCCGCGTCACCGTGTCCGAGAAGATCAGGCTGCCCGCGACGAACGCCACCGACAGGACGACCGCGAGCGCGGACAGCAGCAGCCGCCCCTTGTGGGCGAGGAAACTCCTGAGCGTTGCCTTCAGCACCGGGTCAGTCCTCCTCGGGGGCAGTGCCGTCGACCACCGGTGCGCGGGCGACGTCGAATCGCTTCATGCGTTCGAGCACTGCTTCTGGCGTAGGGCGCTCGATCTCGTCCACTATCCGGCCGTCCGCCAGGAAGAGGACCAGATCGGAGTGGGCGGCCGCGCCCGGGTCGTGGGTGACCATGACGACCGTCTGCCCCAGGTTGTCGACGGCCTCGCGCAGGAACGAGAGGACCTCGAGCCCCGCGCGCGAGTCGAGGTTGCCGGTCGGCTCGTCCGCGAAGATCAGCTCGGGGCGGGAGGCGAGTGCCCGGGCGCAGGCCACGCGCTGCTGCTGGCCGCCGGACAGCTGCGAGGGCCGGTGCTTCAGCCGGTCCCGCAGGCCCAGGGTGTCGATCACCTGGTCCAGCCACTTCTGGTCGGGTTTCTGACCCGCGATGTCCATCGGCAGGGTGATGTTCTCGGCCGCGTTCAGCGTCGGGATCAGGTTGAACGACTGGAACATGAACCCGATCCGGTCCCGCCGCAGCCGGGTCAGCTCGCGGTCCTTCAGCCCCGTGATCTCCGTGTCGCCGAGCCACACCTGACCGGCCGAGACGGTGTCGAGACCGGCCAGACAGTGCATCAGCGTGGACTTCCCGGAGCCCGAGGGCCCCATGACCGCGGTGAAGCGGCCCCGCGCGATGCTCACGTCCACCGAGTCCAGGGCCAGCACCGTGGTCTCGCCTGAGCCGTACGCCTTGGTCAGGCCATGAGCTCGGGCCGCGGTCCCGTCGGGTGTGGACAAGGCTGCCTCCTCCGTCGCGTCGACGTGCCGAGACTAGTGTGACCCGGCCCACAGGCGGTATCGCTTTTCGATTGCGGCGCGCCCTTGCCGCTGCTAGCGCCTCGGCGCTAGCGTCGAGGTATGGCGAAGACCCAGCTGAACGTACGCGTGGACGAGGGCACGGCCCAGGTCGCCCGCGAGCGGGCCACGGCTCGTGGCATGAGCGTCAATCGCTATATAGAAGAACTGGTCAGACAGGACGCCGGAGAAATCGGACACACGTTCGTCGAGGCGGCCAGTGACTTCATGAAGCAGTACGAGACGGTCTTCGTCGAGGAGTTCGGCGCGGAGCGCGAGGGCGGCATGCGCGAAGGTCGCCGCTGATCCCTTGAGCGACCTTCGTATCGACCTCGCCTGGCTGCTCATGCTCGCCGAACAGAACACACCGGGAGACCCTCAGGTCACCGACTGGGGTGCGCTGGTCGCGGCGGTGGCCCGCCACCAGGCCGAGATATTCGACGTCCCCGTATACGACGACCCGCAGGCCCGCGCCGCCTCGCTGCTCCAACTGCTCATCCACGTCCCGGCGCTGGAGCGCTCCAACGCCCTGTTCGCCTGCGCTGTCGCCTACGCCTATCTCGTCGCCAGCGGCCTGAAGGTCACCACCTCGCCCGAACAGGTCCGTGACCTGGCCCGGCTGGTGAAGACCGGGGACGCGTCGGTGGCCGACATCGCGCGCGAACTGCGCGAGTGGAGCGGGTGAGCCACGTGCGGCCCTGACGCCGTGCGGCCGTGAGATCTCAGTCGGGCGTCTCGGACGGCCGCACGGCGGTACCGGTCACGCAGTAGGAGAACGGCAGTCGCGGTCCGTTCTCCGGCAGCAGCATCCGCCGGTAGGGGCCCGGTTCGAACCCGGCGTCGCGCAGCGCGCCGACCGCGTCCCGGCCGAGCCGGCAGCCGCCCGCCAGGTAGGGCCACACCGTGCGGTCCAGCGCCCGCTGGGTGAACCGCATCGCCCGCCCGCCGCCCGGGCCGTGTTCGAGGAAGCGCACCTCGCCCCCGGGCCGCAGCACCCGCCGCAGCTCGGCCAGCGCCCGCGGCACGTCCCGCACGCTGCACAGCACCAGACAGACCACCGCGGCGTCGAACGCCTCGCTCTTGACCGGCAACGCCTCCGCCGCCCCCGGCACGACGTCGACGGGCACCTCGGCGCGCAGGGCCGCCTCCAGCGCCAACCGCCGCATCAGACGGTCCGGTTCGATCGCGACGACCTCCGAGACGGCGGCCGGATAGTGCGCGAAGTTCAGCCCGTTGCCCGCGCCGAGCTCGATGACCCGGCCGGACAGCCCGGCGAGCAGCCGGTCACGCACGCCGGCGAGCCCCGCACGGGTCTCCGCGGCCGCACCGAGCCGGGCGTAGCAACGGGCGAAGAGGGGATGGTGGACGGGGTCACCGGGCGCCTTGCCGGACCCGGAGCCGGTGGAACGTAGTGGCATGGCGACCTCCCGGGCAGAACGGGCCTACCGGGATTCTCCCCCGTGCAGACCCGTCGCACCCTCCGTCGACCGTGCCGGCCCCGCCGGACCCGCCCGGGCCGCGCCTCACTGGACGAAGTCGCGCACCTTCTCGTAGACGCCGTGGTCGTTGTTCATGTCGTTGTGCGAGATGCACCCCACGCCGACGTTGGTGGCCCCGCTCAGCAGCGCCGAGGAGTCCGGATCGATGGCCGCGTCGCAGTTCGACCAGTACGTCGCGTAGTTCACGCTGCCGGGCGTCTCGTCACCGGAGTTGAGCGAGGTGAGGAACGAGCTTCCGGTGACCATCTCGGCGCAGGAGGTGTACAGCCAGCTGCACCACGAGGCCACCGACGTCCCGTGGTTGGTGCCCGCGACGGAGACGAAGTCGTCCACGTAGGCGGTCCCGCCGAGGTTCTTGAGGTAGTAGCGGGAGCTGAGCGCCCCCATGGAGTGGACGACCACGTCGACCTTGCTCGCGCCGGTTCTCGCCAGCACGTTCTTGATCTCGGTGTTCAGCTGGGCGGCGGTGGTGGCGTTGGACTGGGACCAGCTGTACGTCCACGCGTCCAGCTCGGCGGCCGTGTAGCCGTCGGCCTTGAAGTCGGCGACCCAGTCGTCCCAGCTGCTGGAGGAGGAGCTGAGGCCGTGCACGAAGACGATCGGGTCGTGGGTCGCGGCTCGGGCTGTGGGGGCGGAGAAGGACAGTGACAGAAGGAGCGAAGAGGCCACGGCCGAGACAGCCGCGGCGATGCGACGCTTGGAGCGCTGCATGATGCCTCCTGAAACGTATGGGGTTGCCAGGAGTGTCCGGCGGGTCTACGCGCGCCGCATCGGTGAAATCGCCGGTCTTTACGGCTCAATTAACTCGCCAGTAACGTCAGTCGTGTGGTGACACCGGTGAACCCCCCACGTATTGACCGCACTTCGCCACCGAGGCTTCCGGACGCCCTCCGGCGCCCGGTCGCCGCGCTGCCCGAAGGCGTCCGCGTGCGCGTGCTGCGCCTTGTGCACGGCGACCCGCGCGCCGCCGTCGAAGTCGCGGCGCGGCTGACCGACCGTCAGGCGGCCGGCCTCGACCCGCTGCCGGCCGAGCCCGTCGACCTCGCCCCCGAGATCCTGCGCGCCCACCGCCGGGAGGTCCGGGCGCTGCCCGACGACACCCGGCTGGTGCTCCTGCTGGCCGCCGCCGACCAGTACCCGGTGGCCACCCACGCCTTCCTGCGCGCCGTCGTCGCCGCCCGCCTCGACACCCGGCCCCTGGAGGCGGCCGAGGCGGCGGGCGTCGCGTACGCCACGGCCGGCGGGGTCGGCTTCCGGGACGCCTGGACCCGGATCGCCGCCTACGAGACGGCCGTCCCGGCCGACCGGCGCGACGCGCACCGACTGCTGGCCCGCGTCCTGCACGGCCCGGCGGAGACGGCCCGGCGGTCCTGGCACCGCGGCGCGGGCGCGCTCGGCCCCAGCGGGCGGCTCGCCGCGGAGCTGACGACGGCGGCCGCCCAGGCCCGCGCGGGCGGCGACCCGGCGCTCTCGGGCGCCCTCGCCGAACGGGCCGCCGCGCTCTCCACGGACCGCGGCGAACAGTCCCGCCTCCACGCCCGGGCCGCGGCCGACGCCTGGCACTCCGGCGACTGCGACCGGTCCCGCACCCTGGCCGCCCGCACCGACGCCGACGCCCTCACCGGCGTCCTCGCCCTACGGACCGGACACGCGGGCGAGGCGTTCGACGCGCTGCTGGCAGGGGCGACGCGGGCGGCGGAGGCGGACGAGGACATGGGCGGCGCCGATGCCGCCGCCGCCCATGTCCTGGCCCGGACCGCCGAACCCGTGCCCTCCGTCGGCCACCTCCTCGCCCGGGCCGCGGAAGCCGCCGTCTACACCGGTGACCTCAGTCGATGTCGTGAGGCGGCGGTCGTCGCCCGGCAGTTCGGCATCGACCCGCCGGGCGTGCTGGGCGGGATCGCCGCCGCCGCCGACGGCCGGTACGAGGACGCGCGCGACCTGCTGGAGGCGACCGCCGGACGGTGCGGACCGGGCGGCGACCCCACCCTCCTGATCCACGCGGGCATCGCCGCCCTCATGCTGGGCGACCACACCCGCGCCGCCACCGCCACCGTCCGCGCGGCCGCCGCCGCCCGTGCCCGGGGCGTCACCCCCGCCGTGTCCCAGGCCCTGGAGTTCCGGGCCTACGCCGACTTCTGGACCGGCCGCCCGCGCGCCGCCGAGGCAGCCGCGCTGGACGCCCTGCGCCAGGCGTACGCCACCGGACAGGAGAACGGGGCCTGTCATCTCCAGGCGGCCCTGGCGATGTTCGCCGCGCTCACCGGCGAGGCCGACCTGTGCCGGGAGCGGGCCACGGCCGCCCGCTCGTACGCCGTCGCCCACGGCCTGGGGCTGCCCGCCGCGCTGGCGCAGTGGGCGCTGGCCTTCCTCGACCTGGGCTTCGGCCGCTACGACGCCGCCGCGACCCGGCTGCGCGCGCTCGCCAACTCCGGCCCCGGCCATGGCCACCGGGCGATCCGCCATCTGGCCACCCCGCACTACGTCGAGGCCGCCGCCCGCACCGGCGACACCCGGATCGCCCGCGCCGCGCACGCCGACTACGACCGCTGGGCCCGCGTCGTCGGCAGCCTCGACGACCTGGCCCTCAGCGCCCGCTGCCGGGCCCTGCTCACCCCGGGCGAGGATGCCCTCGACCACTACCGCACGGCGCTCGACCTGCACGCCGACGGCACACGCGCCTTCGAACGCGCCCGCACGGAACTGCTGTTCGGCAGCGCGCTGCGCAGACTGCGCCGGCGTACGGAGGCCCGCGACCGGCTGCACAGCGCCCTGGAGGCGTTCGAGTCCTTCGACGCCCCGCACTGCGTCGAGGGCGCCCGCGCCGAACTCCGCGCGCTCGGCGCCCCCGCCGCCTCGACCCGGGCCGGCGAACGCCCGACGACCCACCTGACCGCCCAGCAGCTCCTGGTCGCCCGCCTGGCCGCCGACGGCGCCACGAACCGCGAGATCGCCGCCCGCCTCGCCCTCAGCCCCCGCACCATCGACCACCACCTGCGGGGCGTCTTCACCCGCCTCGGCATCCGCTCCCGCATCGAACTCGTACGGCTGCTGGCCGAGGACTAGTGCCGCGGCAGGCAACGTTCGCCCCGTCGCGACGCCCGGCACGCACTCTCGCCGCACCGGCCGAAAGCCCGAGTACGTCCAGTACGAGGAC